>CAZALW010000537.1:0-1516 GCA_964485705.1 uncultured Thiotrichaceae bacterium | reverse complement strand
GCGAAGTTTTCCCCACACCGGGTGGCATCGATCACGGTTATCGCATCCAGTTAAGTGGTACTCCTGCTGCAGGTGACACTTTTAGCACCGAATACAATACCGGTGGTGTCGGTGACAATCGAAACGCCTTACTGCTGTCCGCCCTTGCCAATAACAAACTCATGGCAAATGGCACCGCCAGCATTAACGACAGCTACAGTTCGCTGGTAGCCGATGTCGGCACCGCAACTAAACAGGCAGAACTTAATGCGCTGGCGCAAAATCGGGTGCTGGATCAGGCAGTGTCGGCTCGCGCTTCTGTATCAGGTGTAAACCTGGATGAAGAAGCGGCAAATCTTATTCGTTTTCAACAGGCGTATCAGGCCGCTGCGCAAGTGATTTCAGTCGCCAACTCATTGTTTGATACCATACTTAGCGTAACAAGACGGTGATTTTAATTACTAATTACTAATTACGAATGACTAATTACGAGTAATGGTGCAAGGATGCACCCGTTACGAACCAAAGGATGGAGTTTAAAAAACCAAACACAGGATACAATTGCTAATAATGAAATACGAACCAATCAACACCGCTTTTCAATTCGTCATTCGTAATTAGTAATTAGTAATTAAAACGAGATGCAAATATCCACCGCACAAATGTTTCAGCAAGCTGTTACCACTATGCAAAGCAAACAAACTGAGCTGGCAAAAACAGAGCAACAACTGTCCACCGGACTACGCATAACAAGCCCCAGTGATGACCCGGCAGCGGCCACTCGTTTACTGGATCTTAACCAGGTAATAGCAACCACCAGCCAGTTTCAACGTAATGCAGATTTTGCTGAAACGCGGTTGGCAATTGAAGAAAGCGTCTTATCAGAAGTGGGTAATTTGTTGCAACGTAGCAGAGAGTTATCGGTGCAAGGGCTTAACGACTCCCTCAGTGCTGGTGACCGAAAAGCGATTGCGGCAGAAGTGCGAGAAAATCTGCAAGCATTAATGCAGCTGGCAAACAGTAAAGACGCAAATGGCGAATATCTTTTTTCCGGTTTTAAAACCAGCACCATACCATTCAGTGACAGCGGTGGCGGAAACTTTGTTTATGCAGGTGATCAGGGACAGCGCAGTTTACAGATCGGAGCCACCAGGCAGGTAGCTATTGGGGATTCAGGATCAGATGTTTTTATGCGCATTGATGATGGTGCAGGTGGTAACAGTAGCATGTTTGCCGTGCTTAATGATTTTGCAAATGACCTGGAAGCAAATAATCCTTCAGGGACAACATTAACACGGCTGGATTCAGCGCTGGATTCGGTAAACAACACACGAGCAAATATCGGCGCACGGATGAATTCGATAGAAGGACAAAGAAGTGCCAATGACAGCTTCTCACTTTTATTACAGGAAAACCGTTCGAATCTGCAGGACCTTGATTATGCAGAAGCCATCAGTCGATTTGAACAACAATTATTAGCACTGCAGGCTTCACAGCAAAGTTTTGTAAAAATTCAAGGTTTGTCATTGTTTAATTA
>CAZALW010000536.1:0-1530 GCA_964485705.1 uncultured Thiotrichaceae bacterium | reverse complement strand
TAAGACCCTGAATGTGATTTAATTCCTGTTGAATGTCTCCGCGTGCATTTTTAAACGCACCACTATCCGTCCATGCCATCACCGTCATATTGGCCTTTCGTTGAGCAATTTCAAGAGTAAATCGTGATGCCAGATCGTCCCGTAATGCTGCGCGCAGCAAACCAAAACGATCCACCACCACAACACTAATATGATAACCAGCTTGACGACAGGCAATAATGGTTTCACTGGCTAAATCACGCGCCAGTTCCATAGCAATACTTTTATCAGTAACAATATCATTGGTATGTGCTGACGTAGACAATAAAAGAATTATCAAACCGCTGGCTGCTATTTTTATAATTGATTTTGTCATGATGAGCTGTCCTGTTGTATTTGAAAGAAGTCTGATTTTAATAAGCAAATAGTGAGAGCTACAGTATAAACCATGGTTTTATGTTGTGTCTGAATCACGATCTAATCTTATTTGCTAGGTGATTTTATTTTTAACTTCTGTTGTTATAAAAATGGTTTGACAGCAAATTTGTGACAGGAATATTGATTAAATGAGTATCTGGCGCGTTATGTCAAACTGTTGGCACAGTGGGTACATCTTGGCGTTATCCTTGCCTGTATAGTTAAGTTTCTAAAAACACTTGTAAATTTGCGTTATGAACAATTTATCACTATCAGATGGAAGAAAATGATGAAACTGCTACTAGCTACACTTGTTTTAGCTAATGCTATGACTGTTGTTTACTTTGAGTACCATATTAAAGGTGTAGATAAATTGACTATAAACTTTAGTTTGCCATTGGGTAGCATGGGGAATTTTGAAGGGCAGGAGGATGTGCTGAAATGAGTACGATACAGATACTAAGGAGAAGGCTGCGGGCAGAGGGTAACAAGATGTGGATACACCGGTAAATTGTCAGAATAACGAAAGCTAATGAAAATTTTTATCTCATCAAGGTTATCATTGCTGAATTTTTGTGTGATTCAATGAAAGAAAAGTAAGCAGCTGGCTGGGACTGTGTATGCTGTAATCAGCATGCCAGTCATTTATATTTTCCCAGTCTCCTATGTAACCATATTTAGCGATAACGGTTTTCATGCCGGCGTTTTTTCCAGCTTCGATGTCACGCTGTGCATCACCAACATAAACACATTCTTCTGGCTGACTATGGCTTAGCTTGCAGGCAAAATGCATGGGTTCCGGGTGAGGTTTGCGATTTTCTGTGGAATCGGAGGAGACAATACAGGCAGCGCGTTGAGTTAAATCAAGTGATGCCATTAATGGTTCGGTTAACCAGCCGGGTTTGTTGGTGACCACGCCCCATTTAATGTTATTTTGTTCGAGCTGTTGCAGTAGTTCGTCCATTTCATCAAACAATCGGGAATGTACCACGAGGTGGTTTTGGTAAATTTCCAGGTAACGGGTTTTTAGTCGTTCCAGTTTCTGTGCTGTTAGCGTTTTACCAAAAGCTAATGTAATCAGGGCAATGCTACCATTGGATACCACTGGGCGAACCTGTGAATAGGGCAGACGTG
>CAZALW010000535.1:0-1533 GCA_964485705.1 uncultured Thiotrichaceae bacterium | reverse complement strand
GTTTGCTCAATCAAGTCACTACTGATACTGCGCTCGCATGGCAAACATTAAACAGTATCGCTTCTGAGTTAAATGCTCAATGGCAAAGCCTTGAAAATATCAATCCATCATTATCGTTGTTTTGGGATATACAGCAGTCATTAGCAAGCGTCACTAAAGATCTAACCCTGCAAGCACAAATTTACCAGGCAGTGCAAACGGACACAACGTTGGCATGGCAGTTGTTAATGAATACTGACAGCAATACCGGGCTAGCCTGGCAAGCCTTTAATGTGCTGAAGGCTAATCTGGATACACGCTGGCGCATCGTTGAAAACGTGAATCAGCAGGTAGAGCTTAAATGGGATTTGGCGCAGTCGATCATGGCAACGCTGGACAGTCGCTGGTCGGTGCTGCAATCGGTATCAAACAATATTGAATTTAAAACAAGCATTGCCACCATTGTCATTGCTGAACTGGAAGCGCAGCACGCCATCGTTAATAACGTGCTGGTCGATACTGATTTACGCTGGAACTCATTTGAAATAACCGAAAACAGCCTGAGCCTGAATTGGGCGCTTGGTGAAAAAGATTTGGCAACCATGCACATTATTAACATCAACCCCGAGCAGCGTGTTTTTAACATCAACCCCGAGCAGCGTGTAATGCACGCCCATCACTAAACAGGAAATTATTATGCCAATAATAGCAGCAGACATTACTTTTCAACTTTCCGGCGGTGCAGTCAATACCGTACCGGACGCGGCACTGGGCGGCGTGATTAGCAGCACCGCTATTGTCGATGCCGCGTTGCACAATTTATTTGATCTGGTATCAGGTGATGAATCATTTGCTGGTGATACTGAATATCGCTGCTTTTACGTCAAAAACACCCACGCCACTCTGCCCTATCAAAATGCCAAAATCTGGGTAGAAACAGAAACAGCCAGCGTCGACTCAGACGAGTTAATTGGCTTAGGCAGCAGTGCGGTAAACGGCATTGAACAAACCGTGGCAGACGAAAGCACCGCGCCAACAAGTGTGGCGTTTACCCAGTCTAACCTTGAAGCTGGTGCGTTAGCGATTGGTGACATACCTGCCGGTGAGCACAAGGCCGTCTGGATACGAAGAGATATAACTGTCGGTGCAGCAGCGGTGAATAACGACAGTTGTGTATTACGCGTCAAAGGCGAAACTGCGGCTTAAGCATGATTAAAGATGCCCCGCCCAAACATCCTGACAGTGACAAATGGTATTACCTGCAGTGGCACGATAGTGAGTTAGACGGGTCGGCTATTATCAGCAGTAACTGGGTAGTGCCCGCGCCGCTGGTGAATGAGCAGCAGATGATAATTGGCTTATTGGTCGGCGTGCGTTTGTCGGGTGGTGTGCTGGCGGATGACTACGACGTGGTAAACAAAATAACAACAAGTAGTAGCGAGGCGATACAGGAAACCATGCGTATCAGAATCAGAGAGTCAGGGCATTAACCATGCTGGATTTAACGCTATGGCAAACAAAATTAGATATCGCCAATACCGATTTAAAAAAAGT
>CAZALW010000534.1:0-1548 GCA_964485705.1 uncultured Thiotrichaceae bacterium | reverse complement strand
GAGGCGAATATAGGTATATTTAAAACGAAAATAATGGAAGAATCTGGCCAAACTCAGCTTTTCCGCAGTAGGTTATCTATTCTCGGACAAGCTCCTAGTTAAGACTCTTTTTCAACTTTTATTCATTCCCACGCTTTAAACAAAACTAAACATCATAATTATTAATATGTTAGCATCCGTTCAATATTTTTGAACAGATGTTACCAAGAGGTGTTTGGTGGAGAAAAAACAGATATTACAACAGGCTTTAATGCAGTTAAATGCAGCCATCCAAAAAAAAGAACCCCTGGTCTCCGGTGAAAATTTATTTTCACTATCAGAACAAGCTTCAGAGAATGAAACAAGTATCACACTACACGCTAGCAATTTAGATCAGGCTTTTAACGTGACGGTACAGTCATGGACCCCACAAAAAGACATCAATAACTTAATCTCGCAAATTAAAACGATGCCAGCAAAAACAATATTATTCGCTGATTTTGTTAATCCGGTAATGGCAGAAAAATTTCGTCAGCGTTCAGTCGCATTTGTTGATTGTGCTGGTAATTTATCACTTAAATACAAACCGCTTGATTTATATATCAAAGGCAAAAAATCAGCACAATTACGCAGCAAACGTGTCCGTGGACGAGCATTTAATGCAGCTGGTTTGAAATTAATATTTGCTGTATTTAACGAGCCGCGGTTTCTTACATCTTCGTACCGGGACATCTCCAATAAGATAAATATTGCATTGGGCAGTGTCGGCCCTGTTATTGATGATCTGCACGCTTCTGGCTATATACTTGATGACGGCGAACGTCGGCTGGTTAATAAAAAACGTTTGTTTGAACGCTGGGTTGATGGTTACCTGGAAAAGTTACGACCAAAACAACTGATGGCCTGTTATAGCCATGTGGATAGCAGTGCTGATGCCCATGGTAATAACCATGATCATAAAAACGGCAGCTGGTGGCAAAAAGCTGAGCCGAGCAAATTCCAGGGATTGTGGGGAGGCGAAGTGGTTATCGCAAAATCAACACCCTTTATGCAACCAGAAACCATTAGCCTGTATTTTTCATCAGACTCAAAACATAAAGAATTTGCTGAGTTTTATGGCTTGCGAGAAGATGATGAGGGCGAAATCTGTATGTATAAAAGTTTCTGGTCACCTATCTTTGCGGGCGATAATAATATAGATGGCATAAACCCAATGATTATTTACGCAGATATTGTTGATTCAATAAACCCGGGAAGCTGGGATGTGGCTAAAACATTTTATGGTGAAGCAGTGTCTCAGTTATTGCAAGATTAGGGCTTTAGGCAACAACCTTACCTATATAAGTCTGCGTTTTACCTGACAGGCAGTGTCGATATGGAGTGACTGACTTCGACACATAGCAGACGTTAAAAACTAAACCCCCTCAATCCCCCTTTGAAAAAAGGGGGAGGTAAAAAGGCTTTAGTCCCTCCCTTTTTGAAAGGGAGGTTAGGAGGGTTTGTTTTTTCTGTGTGTCCGCTAATGACCGTACTCAGCCATTCGCTCTACACATAAATCAGGTATGCTTT
>CAZALW010000533.1:0-1551 GCA_964485705.1 uncultured Thiotrichaceae bacterium | reverse complement strand
ATATCTCAGCAATAAAAACCATACTTGAAAGCAATGCAAAAACCTATGTTCCAGGACATGGATTAACCGGCGAACCGGCCATGGTTAAAGACTATCTTAATTATCTAACCCTGGTTTATGAAGCCGCACAACAAGCCTTTGAAGATGACCTTGATAGCAGTGATGTTTTGGCAATTACAAAACAAACCACCGCGGCTTATAAAGACTGGTCTGGTTACGCTGATGAGCTTGGGCCACATGGTGCACAGGCTTATGCTGAAGTTGAAGAAGCTGAGTTTTAATTTTTACCGCAAATGGAAATAAAGACATAAAAACAAAAAAAATAATCCGCGAATAACGCAAAAGACGCAAATAAAAACATTTTAAAATTTTTAAACCGTATGCCTGGTTAGCGGTAGTATAAACAGACCGTTCACCAGTTGTTACATAAGGATTTGTTTTTTGCGTCTTTTGCGTTATTCGCAGACTAATTTTTTTATTAATTATAAATCCCATGCTCACGAGTGGAGAGGAATTTTATATCCGGCCACTTTTCAATGGTCATATCCAGGTTAACCCGGGTCGGTGCGATATAAGCCAGGTCACCAGCATGATCTAATGCTAAATTTGTTGTTTGACGTGCCTTAAATCGGGCCAATTCTTTATCATCCTGGCATTCAATCCAGCGCGCGGTGGTCACATTCACCGCCTCAAAATCGCAATCAACACTATACTCATGCATTAAACGATGTTTAACCACTTCAAACTGCAAGACACCCACCGCACCTAAGATCAAATCATTATTATGTAACGGGCGATACAACTGCGTTGCGCCTTCTTCACACAGTTGCATTAAACCTTTTTGCAGTGCTTTCATTTTTAACGGGTCTTTCAACTGCGCACGGCGAAATAATTCGGGCGCAAAGTTAGGGATGCCAGTGAAAGCTAAATCTTCGCCCATAGTAAAGGTATCACCAATACGCATGGTGCCATGATTATGCAAACCAATAATATCACCGGTATAAGCAGTTTCAACGTGTTCACGGTCTGCCGCCATGAAAGTGACCGCATCGGCAAGTTTAATATCCTTGCCTAAACGCACATGTTTTACCTTCATGGCTTTTTTGTACATACCGGAGCAGATACGCACAAATGCGATACGGTCGCGATGCCCCGGATCCATATTCGCCTGTATCTTAAATACAAACCCGGTGAATTTTTCTTCTTCCGGCTCCACTTCTCGGGTTTGCGTTGCACGCGCTTTTGGTGCGGGTGCAAAATTATTCAGTGCATCCAGTAATTCACCAACACCAAAATTATTAATACCCGAACCAAAAAATACCGGCGTCAGCTCACCTTTTTGATATGCGGTTAAATCAAACGCATGACTGGCACCTTTTACCAGTTCAATTTCTTCACGCAACTCTTCAGCCATCGAGCCTAAAACTTCATCCAGCAAGGGGTTATCCAGACCTTCAATGACATCACCCTGCTGTATTTTTCCACCATGGGTGGCACTGAAAAACTGCACGGTATTGGTCGCCAGATTAAATACACCCCTAAAGTTTTTTC
>CAZALW010000532.1:0-1551 GCA_964485705.1 uncultured Thiotrichaceae bacterium | reverse complement strand
CAATGAACCGTGACTGGGTGTATAAACTCAGCTTTATTCATTCCATGCCAAAAGACGGTCAAGGGTTGAATTTTCCGGTTACTGATATTGTGACACTGGGGGTTAGCCATGTTTTTCGCTAGATTGATTGCCGGGTTGTTTATAGGGGCAGCGATGCTGGGTATTGCTGGCTGCGGTGATATAACGGATGACCTGTTTCCTGATAGTAGTGACAGACGACCTGATGTTGAGGCGGGGTCTAGTGGTACGCAAGTCGGGCAGTTAACACCAGACTTTTTACTGACCGATACGCTGGATATCGACCGAGGTCTTTATAATGAACTTTCAAATTCCAGCGGTGTGGTGCTTTATTTCACTATGTGGTGTTCCACTTGTGATGAGCATATGAGCCACATGCGTGAAAAGGTCATACCGAATTTCCCTAATGTTAAATTCTTTCTGATTGATTATACAAGCGGCTCAATTTCTAACGCTCGTGCATCGCAGATAAACAGTACTTTTGCCGACATAAAAACCCTGGTTGATATGAATAAACTTGTCGAAAATTTATACCAGGCTTCCATGGGTACGACTATTGTTATCGACAGTGCCGGCAATATTGTCAGGATGAATGAGCTTTATAAGAATGGTGATAAGCTGATAAAAACGCTACAGGCACTGCCATGAAAATAGATCAGATATTGCCTGCCTGTTTGCTGCTGGTTGTTTCATCTTTGACGGCTGTGCATGCCGAAAACAGTCAAACCGCTCCTGAACCGTCAACAGATGAAACAGCGAGTATGGATAGAAACGCTTATACAGAAAGCCTGTTTAAAGGCAGATGCCAGATGTGCCATCAGCTTCCTGAACCGAGTATGTTAAAGGCAAAACAATGGAAGTTAATACTCGTTGTCATGCAGCAAAGAATGCAGCAGGCGGGTGTGCCACCGTTGACTGAAGAAGAAACTGAGATGCTAATGGAATACCTGAGTGCACGTGCGCGGTAGACAAAAGTTAGGCTTCAGAAGCGCCCGTCTGTAGCTTAAAATTTATATTCACGGGCATTTAGGAGAAATTAATGAACACAATAAAAAAATTAGGTGTCATCTTTGCACTCATTTGCGTTATGGCTTCACAAAATGTATTTGCAGGTGAAAGCGGTAAAAAGCTTTTTGTTAACCTGAGCAGTGATGAAATGCATAGAGCAACAATGGCTATAGGGTTTAGTACGAGGATTCTTACAAAGATAAAGATCCCCGTCACTATCTTTTTGAATATTGATGGGGTTCGAGTTGCAGATAAAAATCTTCCTGAGTATAAAAACGCTAACGGAAAGTCTACCAAAGAAATGCTCTCTGCATTTATGAAGGCAGGCGGTAGGGTAATTGTTTGCCCAATGTGTATGAAAGCTGCTGGTATCAACAAGGGTGAATTAATTGAAGGAGTTGAAATGGGTGGCGCAGATGTCACCTGGTCGGCACTGTCTGCGGATGGCACAAAGGTTATGAGTTATTAAAGCCTAACAACACGCCCTGAGGTGGACAGCAAGTAAAAAGTCAGCTTTCTGCAGCA
>CAZALW010000531.1:0-1553 GCA_964485705.1 uncultured Thiotrichaceae bacterium | reverse complement strand
GGGCTGAGTGGTGCGGACCTTGCAAAATGATTGCCCCCATCCTAGATGAACTGGCAGAAGAGTATGCGGGCAGAGTCAAAATTGGTAAATTGAACATCGATGAAAACCAGGCTACAGCACCTCAGTACGGGGTGCGCGGTATACCCACGCTACTTCTGGTTAAAAACGGCTCGGTTGAAGCACAGCAGGTTGGTGCTGTAAGTAAGTCACAATTGGCAGCCTTCCTCGATAGCAATCTTTAAACTCTCAACAATCGTTCTAGAAATCAGCTGTCTTGCGACTGGCCACCAACTCGCAAGCGGTTTTATTTAACCTAGAAAATGCGAAGGAATTTGCCCAAGATCAAACTTAGCTGTCGAATTGAGCAAAAAATTGGACAATTATTTATTTTAATGCTATTTTTCGGGCACAGGCTCATTTTGTGATCTCCTGATCAGCAATATAACAAATAAGCACAAATAAACGATATCACCTAAACTGGACTTCTAAATAGTCAATATTCCTTTGTGGCCAGCAAAAATTAACCGACAGACAAAATTAAAAATCAATAACATTTGATAAGCTTTATCCCGCTGGCGAGCCCTTTTTAGTTTTTAGTACAGATCATTTAGAGTCAAAAAAAACCAGAATTCAAAAACAGGTAAATTTAAAAACACAAATTCTGAACTTGTTCACCAAGGTTTCAGGTTAGTCAATACCACCATTCCATCCTTAACATTAACATTTAAAGTAATAATATGAATCTATCCGAAATTAAACTACTTTCAGCAACCCAACTCAGTGAAATGGCTAAAAAAGCCGGCCTTGACGATGCTGCGCGAATGCGCAAGCAGGACATTATCTTCGCAATTCTTAAAAATCATGCAAAAAGTGGTGAAGACATCTTCGGCGATGGCGTTCTCGAAATACTCCCCGATGGCTTTGGATTCTTGCGCAATGCGAGTTCTTCATATCTCGCAGGTCCAGATGATATTTATATCTCACCCAGTCAAATTAGGCGCTTCAGTTTACGTACAGGTGATACCATTTCCGGTAAAATCCGCCCACCGAAACATGGTGAAAGGTATTTTGCGCTACTAAAAATCAACCAAATTAATTTTGACAGCCCGGAAAATGCCAAGAATAAAATTTTATTCGAAAATTTAACTCCTTTACATCCCGATGAACGCATGATTATGGAGCGAGGCAATGGCTCCAGTGAGGATATTACCCCTCGCATTATTGACCTGGCATCCCCCATCGGAAAAGGACAAAGGGGTTTATTAGTTTCTCCGCCTAAAGCGGGTAAAACCATGATGATGCAAAATATTGCTCAGTCGATAGCCGCCAATCATCCTGACTGTCTACTGATAGTATTACTCATTGACGAACGCCCGGAAGAAGTGACCGAGATGCAGCGTTCAGTACGCGGTGAGGTTGTAGCCTCAACCTTTGATGAACCTGCCAGCCGTCACGTTCAGGTCGCTGAAATGGTCATCGAAAAAGCCAAGCGTTTGGTAGAACATAAAAAAGACGTTGTTATTTTACTGGATTCAATTACCCGTCTGGCACGA
>CAZALW010000530.1:0-1563 GCA_964485705.1 uncultured Thiotrichaceae bacterium | reverse complement strand
TTTTAGAACGCGTCACTTTAAAAAGACCCGGCCAGCCCATAGATATAGCAAAGACGATCCTGTTTTTAGTCAGGGATGCTGATTACATCACTGGTCAGATAATTGCTGTTGATGGTGGTCGCACGCTGAACATTTAACCTACTCCTGAATTAATGGTTTATATCATGAAAAATCGCTCAACACTAGCTGTTATCACCATGTTAACGCTAACCTTGTTAACTGCCTGCGCCGATAACGACACTGAAATACCTTTATCCGAGATACCCGCAGATGTCATCGCCATGATTCAAAATATCTTACCGGGCATTTCTTTAAGTGAAGCGGAGAAGGAAATAGAAGATGGAACCATCATATATGAATTGGCAGGAAAACTGATTGATGGTAAAGAATACGAAATAGAAATCACCGAATCAGGTGAAATTATTAAAATCGAGCTGGATGATTAACCCTCTCGTTATTGAACAATATGCAGAAAAAGAATAAACAGGGAGACTTTATCTCGCGTGCAGGCACAACCATGACGGTCGTCGCTTGGGTAATTTTTTTAGTCCTTCTATATACTGGCTTCGAGCATTTAATATGGCAGCGCATTAACCCTAATCAAAATATTGTAACCAATGTTACCGGACAACAAAAACAAGTTGTATTGCAACGTAACATTTACAACCACTATATTACCAGTGGCACCATCAATGACCATGAAGTAACCTTTTTACTGGATACCGGCGCCACAGATATTGCCATCCCGGCTTCTGTTGCCGACAGTATCGGCTTAACTAAAGGCCGTGCCATAACTGTTAAAACCGCAAACGGCAACGCCAAAGCATACCGCACGCGACTTGATAACGTTGCCATTGGCGAGATAAAACTTTACGATCTGAATGCCACTATTTTGCCAAACATAACGGGGGAGGAAATATTGCTGGGCATGAACTTCCTCAAACATTTTGAGATTATTCAAAAAGGAAAAACGCTGACCATTAAACAATAAGCCTTAAAAAATCGTAACTTTTCAATAAGTCCGTACGCGACAGGGTTTTGAGACTGTCGATAGCATGGATGCTATAGTCAAGCCTACAGGGATGTATTTACGGCGTGTCTCAAAACCCTGTCGCGTACGGACTTATTGAAAAGTTACAAAAAATCACCCATCCCTGCCATCTACACGTGCGCTCAACAACATGGGCGCATACACATAAACAAAAATGGCAAACGCTATTATCCATAATACCTGCGACACTGCCACCCAGTAAAAATATAAATCCATTGTAAATAACGGGAAGATCACTCGCACGATTACTCCAGCTAACAATACGGCGAAACTCCAGAAAACAATGGCAGGCGGCTCAAAAACATTGCGACCGGTATGCCCTAATGAAACACGCGACATCATTCCTATAGTCAATAAACCGATACCCCCGGCGGTGAACGCATGCACTGATAAAAAGGGCGAAACACCAGAAGTGATTGATAATGCTTTTAAGGCAAAACCCAGAATAATAAAAGCGTATGCCACCACCAGTATCCACACTAAAGATTTAGACCAGACTTTATTTGTATACC
>CAZALW010000529.1:0-1569 GCA_964485705.1 uncultured Thiotrichaceae bacterium | reverse complement strand
TTTTGTCTTTCCAGTAAATGCGGTCTCTTTGTGCATAAGGGGTAATTTGCAGCAACCCGTTTTCTGCCTGACGGTAGCGGTACATGATTTGCAGGGGAGCACCACGACGACCCGCCTTATCTGTAATATGGCAGGACTCGCAGCTAATCATATCAAGATGCGTCTGGGTAATGCGGCTTAATGAATCGACCGTGTATCCTGCCATGTCACCTTTCGTTATCCAGCGTTGCTTGTGCGCCTCAAGCATGCTGGCATGACCCGAAGGAATAGCCGGTGTTTCTGCATCATCATGACAATATACACAGCTTCGGGCACTGGGTTTGTAATCCAGATCATTACGTAGATCCATATCAGAATTGCCCTTGAGGAAATTATGATCGGCGTGCAGGTCAACACTGGCATGTGCTGGCTGGTAATAATTTCTTGAATGACAGGAATTACAGTTTTCAATGGCACGTGTTTCGCCATTTTCTGTCCAGGTTAAGCCCTTATGCACATCGTCTTTATAATCCTCTTCTACAATGCCATCTTCATCAAGAGTGGGGGCGGCATCTTCACCAAAACCGTAAAAACCACGGCGTGAATTACTGGTGCTGTGACAGGCCATGCAGTTATCATTTTCAGGAAAACGCAACATGGGGATGGTTACCTGACGATTTTCATCAAAGGCGGCTGCATTCCAGCTTAGTTGCGGTTTACCATCGACAATCACCAGCTCAGTATCACTCACCGTGCCGTCTCCATCAAGGTCGGCGCGGTCAAAAGACAATAGGGTTTTATCCAGAGTCGCATCGTCTGTGTTATTTAAGTTGAGCACCTCTAAAATGGCAGTATTGGACTCGCGGAAATGCCCATAATCTATCAGCGCATTGCGACGCACATTGCGTATCATTCTTGCTGGGTCGCCACCTCTACTTGTTTCTACAGTCGGATCAGTCTTTACCAAAGCGGACAGATCGGCATGACATTTAAAGCAGTTGGCTTCGACGACACCGCTTTTTTTCCAGTCCCATTGCGAAACGACCGATGTGCCTCTAACAAGTTTACCGTCAACCGTTTCATCCTCAACTTTTTGGTTATTTTCATCGGTGCCGCGATTAAAATAGTCACCGTCAAGATGGGTTACGGTTGCGGGATCGGTTTCATCATAACGCTTACCATCACGATCTTTTTCCATCCAGCCGCCACCCTTGTGGCAGCCAGCACAGCGTTGAATCCAGCCAGCCGCGCCCCTGTCCGCAAAATCGGTTTCACTGGCATTGGATTTTTTTGCTACCCAGTCCGGATTAGTGCTACCCATACAATTATAACCACCAAAATATCCTGGCGAACTCAGTAATGAAATACCAACATCTTTGCCAAAGTCGTCGCGGGATTCACTGTGCCCCATATCAAAATGGAAAGCTGACGTGATAGAGTCATAGTCATGACAGCCGCCACAACTCATTTTAGGGCTATAAGGTTTTCCACTGTCGAGTACATGCGTACCCTGTTCATCTAAAATGGGTATGGCAGGATGCAGTTCAGCCTTGCTTGACCCAACATTGGCATGAAGCTGAAAACTTGCCA
>CAZALW010000528.1:0-1573 GCA_964485705.1 uncultured Thiotrichaceae bacterium | reverse complement strand
TGCGTGGTAACGAGGTCAAAATATGATTTAGTTCTTAAGTCAATGGCAGTGACGCTCTGCGTGGGAACGAGATACAAACGCGTGGGCACAAAATACGTGCCCACCCTACCAGGCTACTCTATATTATTCGTTTTTATTTAAGATTTTTTCTTAAATATACTTGATATTCAGAAACTTACCATGATAATAGGTTTAAGGATACAGGCTTTAATCAAACCGCCTCAGACAACATCATAAAGACAACACTAATTAACAGAGAAGCACTGTGCAACAAATTCGTCAACCGGCTGTAGCTGGCAGTTTTTACCCGGATCAACAACAAACATTGGCTGACAATGTAAACCATCTGTTAACAGCCAACCAGACAGATTCACCACAAAGTGATGTTGAGCCTGCGCCGAAAGCGATTATTGTGCCTCATGCCGGTTATATCTATTCCGGTTCGGTGGCTGCGGCTGCTTATGCCCGACTAACGTCGGTACGCGATAGCATCACACGCGTGGTTCTGCTTGGCCCGGTACACCGCGTTCCGGTACGCGGCCTGGCACTTCCGGGGGCTTCGATATTTGCAACGCCGCTGGGGAATATTCAAATTGACCAAACCGCCGTTTCGACTATAAAAAACATGCCGCAAGTTGTTGTTAGTTCTGCCGCCCACGCACAGGAGCACTCTCTGGAAGTACAACTACCCTTCCTACAGTCAGTACTGAATGATTTCAAACTGCTGCCATTAGCCATCGGTGATACAACTCCCGCCGAGGTTGCCGAGGTGTTGAATGTTTTATGGGGCGGTGCGGAAACACTGATCGTTATCAGCTCTGATCTGTCGCACTTTTTACCTTATCAAACAGCGCAGAAAACAGATGCGAACACCGTACAGAATATTCTGCAATTGCAAGCAACATTGAGCCATGAACAGGCCTGTGGTGGCACACCAGTCAACGGCTTGCTGCTGGCAGCAAAACAACACCAGCTACAACCGCATTTGCTGGATCTGCGCAATTCAGGTGATACTGCCGGTGATAAAAATCGCGTTGTGGGTTATGCCTCAATCGCTTTTATTGAGGAAGAAAATGAAAATCACTAATCAGGGGGAAATATTACTGCCTATTGCGCGCGCTTCTATTTCAGGTGCTTTTGGTGAAAAACATGAAACCACTGAAGATGCAACATGGCTTCAGCAACCCGCAGCCTGCTTTGTCACTTTAACCAAACAGGGTCAGTTACGTGGATGCATAGGCTCAGTGGAAGCCTGCCGTAGCCTGCTGGATGATGTAAAAAACAACGCCAAAGCCGCCGCTTTTAAAGACACACGCTTTTCACCACTAACCGCTGAAGAGTTTGGCTGTATAGAAATTGAAGTTTCCTTGTTGTCCCCTATATCTGCACTAAAATTTTCCAACGAGCAAGAAGCACTGACACAGTTACAACCCGGCATTGATGGTGTGGTATTTGAGTGCGGCCATTACCGCAGTACTTTTCTGCCCCAGGTATGGCAGCAGTTGCCGGACATTAGCGAATTCATGGGACATTTAAAACATAAGGCAGGATTAGAGGCTGATTTCTGGGCAGA
>CAZALW010000527.1:0-1576 GCA_964485705.1 uncultured Thiotrichaceae bacterium | reverse complement strand
CTTTATTTACCAATACAAAAATCTGAAAATATTCTACCTAACAGATCATCACTACTAAACTCTCCGGTAATTGATGAAAGTGCCTGCTGTGCAAGTCGTAATTCTTCAGCCAGTAATTCACCGGCTTTTAATTGATGTAAATTTTTATCTGCATTTTTTAAATGTTTTTCCGCATTATTTATTGCATCCAGATGACGGCGGCGGGCAATGAACTGACCTTCGGTTTTTTGTTGATAACCCATACAATTTTTTAAGTGTTGTTTTAACAGGTCGATACCTTCACCAGTTTTTGCTGATAAATATACTGCTGGTAAACCAACCTGGGTTTTTTTATTTTCTACTATTTTAGCGGGTCTATTTTCCTTATCAATTTTATTATAAATAATGGTAACACCAATACCTCTAGGTAAGGTTTCTAACAGTGTTTTATCATCATCCTTTATCTCAACAACAAATAAAATACGGTCAGCTTTTTCGATCATTTGTTGTGCACGTTTTACGCCTTCGCGTTCGACAATATCATCGCTGTCTCGTAATCCTGCGGTATCGATTATGTGTAAAGGCAAACCATCTATCTGAATATGTTCACGTAAGATATCGCGAGTAGTTCCTGCAATTTCTGTCACTATTGCAGACTCCTGCCCGGCCAACTGGTTTAACAAACTTGATTTTCCAACGTTTGGTTTTCCCGCAATAACAACAGTCATGCCTTCTTTTAATAAGCGACCCTGTTGCGCCGATTGTTTTACTTCATCCAGTTTTTGTTTTATCGCTGCCAATTTATTTGCAATCGCATCATCCGCTAAAAAATCAATTTCTTCTTCTGGAAAATCCAAAGCGGATTCAACATAGATTCGTAATTGAATTAATTCTTCTACTAACTGATGAATGATGGCAGAAAATTCACCCTGCATTGATCGCATTGCTGCACGTGCTGCCTGTTCACTATCGGCTGCGATTAAATCTGCTATCGCTTCTGCCTGTGCCAGATCTATTTTGTTATTTAAAAAAGCACGCTCAGTAAACTCACCTGCGCGTGCCGGGCGGATATCATATTGTAAAATTTCTTTTAGTAAAAGATCTAATACAACCGGGCCGCCATGGGCATGAAGTTCTACAATATCTTCACCAGTGAAAGAGAATGGTTTTTTGAAATACAGAGTTAAACCACTATCGATGGTGGTTTTATTTGAGTCGGTAAATTTACCGTACTGTGCATAACGCGGAGTAGGGCACAAACCAGAAATTATTTTAGCAATCTCAGGTGCTTTGTTGCCTGAGATACGGATGATACCTACACCACCTTGCCCCGAAGGAGTTGCGATGGCGGCAATGGTATCATTATTCATTTACTTTTCGTTGTCTATTCTTTTGGTAATCACATACTGCTGTGCGATGGATAAAATATTATTCACCACCCAGTACAACACCAGCCCGGATGGGAAAAAGGCAAACATAATGGTAAATGCATATGGCATGATGGCAAATATTTTTTGCTGCATCGGGTCGATTGGTGCCGGATTTAATTTTTGCTGGATATACATAGATATACCCATTAATAATGGCAGAATAAAAT
>CAZALW010000526.1:0-1588 GCA_964485705.1 uncultured Thiotrichaceae bacterium | reverse complement strand
TTAAAATGAGCAGGTAGCCAGTTTGCCAGTCTGGCCAGGATACTTGTCGATAAGCCGGTTATATTCAGGCTGATACCTGTTAGCCACAACAACATGGATATAAAATTAAATCCAAGTAAAACCAGTAACAACCAGTAGATGTTGATGGTTTGTTCACCAGTAACCGCATAGTTAACCCCTAGCGCACCTAAGGCAGCAGCCATCATCAATGTGGCGACATTAGCGTAGCGTGATAACCTGGCGGCTCGTCCAGGTGGCGATAAATCATTGCAATCAACAAGGCGCTGAGCGCGTTGCCAGAGGCGGTGTTCAAAATCATTGTCAGCTAATGGGGCAGGGGAATTGTCTTTAGCATCGCAGGCAAGTGTCTGTTCGGCTTCAATATAACGCACTTGTTCGATAAGCAACTGTTTGTCAAAATTACAAATTGTCACTGTGTCAGCCTTCATTCCATGGCAAAAGAGTTGATGGCATTGTGTTTCGATATCCTTAAACTGCGTCGTGCTTTTCTGCAGCCAGATAGGTATTGCGCAATAACATAGCAACAGTCATTGGGCCAACACCGCCAGGCACGGGTGTTATCCATGCTGCACGTTTGGCGGCAGCTTCGAAATCGACATCACCGGTGAGTTTGCCATCTGGCAAACGATTAATGCCAACGTCAATCACCGTGGCACCGGGTTTTATCCATTCACCTTTAACGATGCCGGGTTTGCCTACGGCAACGACGAGTATGTCTGCATCCGCTACATGCCTGGCAAGGTCACTGGTAAAACGATGAGTAGTGGTGACCGTCGCTCCGGCTAATAATAACTCAAGATGCATCGGCCGACCGACAATATTTGACGCACCAACCACAACTGCGTGACGACCTTTGAATTTTTCGCCAATGGTTTCCAGCATGTGAATGACACCATGGGGTGTGCATGGCCGCAGTGTCGGCATGCGTTGCACTAATCGACCTATATTGTATGGATGGAAGCCGTCAACATCCTTATCGGGATGGATGGCTTCCAGCACCAGGGTGTCATCAATATGTGCAGGTAATGGCAGTTGCACCAGGATGCCATCAATAGCTGTATCATTATTTAATTCTTCAATTAGATTTAACAAGGTTTGCTGATCTGTTTTTTCATCTAAATCGTATGATCTTGAAATTAAACCTGCTTCATCACAGGCTTCACGTTTCTTGCGAACATAAATCTGTGAGGCAGGGTTATGACCAACAAGGATAACCGCCAAACCGGGGGCGCGGTGATTATTTTTAAGGCGTTGTTTAATATCCAGGTGCACCTGGTTTCTAACATCTTGTGCGATGGCTTTACCATCAATGATTTGAGCTGACATAATTGTGTGTATTGTTATTTGCAAAGAGTGTGATTTTCGCACGTGAAATATAGTTACTCAAGCTACTAATGTCATGCTGCAAATAGTTTCTTGACCATCGCCTGTGCAGAGCGTAATATTCCCCGCCTCCTGATTGATGTGAAAATATACCGTGCTTTTCTGGTTATTGTGTTTTTACAAATTGCTCAGGAGTGTATAGAAAAATGAACGGGGTATAGCGCAGTCTGGTAGCGCGCCTGCT
>CAZALW010000525.1:0-1590 GCA_964485705.1 uncultured Thiotrichaceae bacterium | reverse complement strand
GCCAACGGTCCACGCAGGCGATGTGGTTTTGGGTTTTCCAGTTCAACATCGGCAACCAGAAAAGGCGCAACCGTTAGCACGGGTTCTACACCTGAAAAGTCAACTCGATTCGATGCTTTTAGATCAAAATCCAGGGTTATGTGAGCAGGAATGCCCGGCGCAATGACCAATTTATCCCGGTCTTCCAGTTGCACTGATACTTCCAGCGTATCAATGGCATTACCATCAATATCCAGTATGCTTGTCACCGCAACAATTTTGCCACTGGCATTTTCCACCTGAATGTCAGCATTGGAATAATCAAGCACCATACTGGCTTTGGTATAAACGCCATTAGGTATGGTTGCGGCTGTCAAAAATTCTGTTAATTCTGTATATTGTGCGAAATCAACTCGTGTATTGAGAGGCAATGTTTCCACCACTACACCATTATTTTTGGTCAAGGTGAGTGATAACACATCGACAGTATAGGTTGCAGGATCACCTTCGGCATCGGTTAAACCAATAATAACCTCACCGTTTCCGGCAACATCCTCTGTAGAATTTGAATTATCACAACCACTGGTTATACTAAATATCATTGCCAGAAAAACAAACAGTAGCATTAATTGCCACCCTGATTGCTTTCGAACACGGGTAATTCGTGGTGTTGAAATAGTCATTTTACTTATCTCCTGTAATTATGTAGCCAGAACTTATGCCCTGTATTTATATAAACGCATGACCTCAGATTTGGTTGACAGGTTTTGGAGAAAATTTTTGCCATTAGCTGCACTTCATTTTATGCACCATATAAATAACATCAAAATAGTGCGACAAAAAACCAACAATCGACCACTAATCAACAGTCTGGCAATGTTTTTAATTTTAGCCTGTGGTTTAGCGCGTGCAGAATCAGTCAACTATATTTCACTCAACACCGGACTGGACAATGACAACGGCAGCTTATTTGACGCTTTCATCGACATAGCATTCACCGAGGAATTACGTATCAGTCTGGGCTTAGGGGAAAACACAGCAGAAAGCACTGAAGGCAGTTTCACCACTAAACAGCAGCAAGTTTCTATTACGGGTAATCACAAGCAGTCAACTCTCTCGGCGCTTACCTGGTCGCTGAGCTATCGCATATGGGGTAAAAAAGGCACCATCGAAACACAGGACAGCAATATCAGTATTGGCTATTTTTTTAGCAACAACTGGCATCTGTCGCTTGACTATGAAACAGGAAAACTTGAGCTTTTTATCAAACCGGAATTCGCTAGCAGGGTAATATCTATCAATAGTGACCGAAATGCCTGGCGATTAACCACAGGTTTTAACCATAATGCCGGCTCATTCTGGCTTAGTTTTTTGCAACGAGAGTATGAAGAAAACCTGTCAGCAATCAATCAACAACGAAGATTACAACGTGCTATTAAAAATATTGCATTAAATCAGGCATATGCATTATCAAAGGAAGAGCTGACCCTGGGTTATGAATGGCTATTTGAAACGCTGGATATGGGCATCGATTACAGCCGACTGGTTTCAGTCATTGATAACCATCGTAACCATTACGCCAGTATTTATACCCGTTTTTATGTCGGTCAA
>CAZALW010000524.1:0-1592 GCA_964485705.1 uncultured Thiotrichaceae bacterium | reverse complement strand
CCTTGATCACACGACCTGGTGTCTGACACATACCGATTGAACCGTTTGAACGATGTGAAATAGAGTTGCCGTGTGTTGCGTCCTGCATGGTGAAATGATGACGCTTAATACCACCCTGAAAACCTTTACCTATAGTCGTGCCGGTTACATCAATCTTTTGACCCACTTCAAACATGTCAAGGGACACCTCGCCACCAACAACGAATTTCTGATCAAGGTCAGACGCTTCATTATTCTCTACACGAAACTCCCACAAACCACGACCCGCTTCAACACCTGCTTTAGCGAAATGACCAGCCATCGGCTTATTTACACGCGATGCTTTTTTAGCACCTGTAGTCACCTGAATCGCTTGATAGCCATCAGTTTCTTCAGTTTTGATCTGCGTAATACGGTTAGAAGAAACTTCGATAACACTAACAGGAATTGAAGACCCTTCCTCAGTAAACACCCGCGTCATGCCTGCTTTTCTACCAACAACACCAATAGTCATATCTTTGCCTTTTACCAAAATCTGCTTATATTAATAAGCAAAAAAACTATTGCCCAATAAAATCCACGGGGAATTTCCGAAGAATAATCAGGCAAAGCCATCGTGTAATCACGATCATTACCCATGAACATTATTTATGGGTAACCGTAACCACAGGTTAATAAATTTTGTTATACCGAACTTTTATAAACAATCAACGCTTGATTGTAGCTTTCGCAGTATCCAGAGCTTTACTCTGCTTTATAAAAACAAGCTGCTTTAAAAAACAGGTTTCTAAAAACATTGGACTTACGATAATCAGGTACTTTGCGCCGTAACTTTCAATAACATCTTGTTCAACCTTGAAACCAGGGATTGACTTGTGACGCTATTAGCCAGGCAGCAAAGCCGAGTATTATAAACACTTTTTCGCCTAAACGAAAGCAATAACGTAGATAAATTTAATTTATCTACGTTTATTTATCGCTTTAATTTAATTTAATCTGCACATCCACACCAGCCGACAAATCCAGCTTCATCAAAGCATCAACCGTTTTGTCTGTTGGATCGATTATGTCGAGCATACGCTTATGTGTGCGTATTTCATACTGATCGCGCGCGTCCTTATTCACATGTGGAGAAATCAGAATAGTAAAACGTTCTATTTTCGTTGGTAACGGAATCGGCCCTTTTACGTGAGCACCGGTACGTTTTGCTGTTTCTACAATCTCATGCGCTGATTTATCAATCAGGTGATGATCAAACGCTTTCAAACGAATTCTAATGTGTTGATTTGCCATAATTTTCTCAATATAAATGTAACTACTCAGCGAGTAGCTCTAAAAAACTTTAAATAAAAACACAATTCCGCAAATGTACGCAAATTAACGCAAATAATTAAAATCACGCAAAGGTATCAATATAATAATATTTTTTTAAATAGCGTTTATTGGCGTGCATTTGCGGAAAATTATTTTTTATCAATTCATCCTTTGGTTCGTGAACGGCACATCCGTGTGCCACTACTCGTACAAAGATCTCTACTCAATAATTTTAGCGACCACACCCGCACCAACGGTACGACCACCTTCACGTATCGCAAAGCGTAAGCCTTCTTCCA
>CAZALW010000523.1:0-1592 GCA_964485705.1 uncultured Thiotrichaceae bacterium | reverse complement strand
TCAATAATCTGCTGCGCAACCTCGGCACTGGATTGCCGGTCAGCAAGTAGATGATCAGTGTTTTTCACCGTAATCAACTGTGTTTCACCTTTAACCCACCGCTGTATCTGGTTTGCATTTTCTTCATCAACAACAGCATCATTTTCTACGTTAAAAATTAGTACCGGTTTTTCCAGTCGTTGTAAAATTGACTGCATATCCGTATTACGAACATCGTCAATAAATGCGGGTTCAATATCGAAATACTGGCTCGCTACTTTAAAACTTGCCATGATGTTTTGTTCAAGCAAGATTAAGGCGTGACCAAAATGATGTAATACATGCGCAGGATCACTCGGTGAGGCAACCGTTACCACCGCTTTTACCGTATTGTAATGCTGTGCTATAGAAAGCGCAGTTGTGCCGCCCATGCTGTGCCCTATTAAATAACAGGGCGTTTGATAGTTTTTACTCAGAAAATAGATGGCGCTGTGTAAGTCATCCTGTGTGGTTGAAAAATTTGTCGTGGAAAAATCACCTTCACTGTTTCCCAGGCCGGTAAAGTCAAAACGCAAAACACCATAACCTTGCTCTGCTAGTAAACGGCTTAAGCGATAGGTGGTAATGGTTTCTTTGGTGCAGGTAAAACAATGGCAGAAAATAATAAAGTTTGTTAGTTTTTTTATGTCGATGTTAGCGGGTACATCAAGACGTGCATCCAGGTTATGTCCACGTGAATTTTTAAAGTTACATTTAATCGTTTTTGTTTTCATGTTTTGGTGTTAAGTTGAGCGCAGGTTGAACGAAAGAGATTATTGCACGCAAGGGTAAGAGCTTTATGCCACTGTCCTCTCGACCAGAGGGAGAGATCTTATGCAGCCATGGAACAAGAACTCTCTTTTCGGGAGAGAGGACAAATACCGAAAAGGTGTGCAGAGGAAAGCTCTCAAATAAATAAGCAGGAGGAACATGGTGTCTGAAATAAAAAAGTCCAAAGCTAATCACCGATCACAGGACAGCTTGCCTGAAAATCGCATGCCTGTCATTCGTGTACCGGCACGACCTGCCGACCAAAACTCGGGTGGCAGTATATTTGGCGGCTGGATTATGTCTAATGTTGATGTCGCAGGCAGTATTCCTGCGTTAAGACGTGTGCGTGGTCCAGTGGTAACGCGTGCCGTGGATTCCTTTGAATTTAAAAAGCCAGTGTTTGCTGGTGATTTAATTAGTTGTTATGCAGATATTATTTCTGAAGGTCGCACTTCGATAAAAGTTAAGGTAGAGGTTTATGCAGAAAGAATGAAACAGGGTGAAACCTCTATAATAAAAGTAACGGAAGCAACATTAACTTATGTTGCTATTGATGAAAACAGGCGACCAAAAAGTTTGCCGGAAAGATAAACTTTTATGTGTTTGCTTTGCCAAACAAAGTATGTAGTTCAGAAGTATCGGGTAGCATCATTATTAATTCAGACTATGCGTTGACCTACATAGAGAGGGTGTTTATACTCCAGCTGTTATAAGCATTGGTGGCTGACCCCGGCTCGAATTTTGACCACCGAAAAAAATAAAACGAGTTATCCTGATTAGGATGCCATGTTCGAGCGAATAAA
>CAZALW010000522.1:0-1601 GCA_964485705.1 uncultured Thiotrichaceae bacterium | reverse complement strand
ATGTTGATACTGATTACAATAAATGTATCGGTTGCCATATTTGTGCTGATGTTTGTCCTACTGGCTATATTGACATGGCACTGGGCGAAGGTTAGTTAATTACTAATTACGAATTACAGGTCTGTATAAGCGATAGCGTTTCAGGCAATGTTACACCGACTATGGTTGTGGCTTGTAATGACTATTGAAAGATAAATAACAGGTAATCTTATGACAAGATTTTTACGACTGAGCTTTTTACGACATCTGGTCGTTCTGGCATGTGGCTTGATTGGCTTCATGCTTATGTCGACCTCAGCAGTGGCAGACACGCCCTTCCCTACGGTTCATTTACCAGCAAATGAAAGCTTAAAATGCATTCAGCCTGCAGATGAAATGCGTAGAAATCACATGAATTACATTTTGCACCAACGTGACATTACCATGCACGACGGCATCCGCACTGAACCTGATAGCCTGTCAGGATGTATCGATTGCCATGTTGAGCCACGTGTTGAGTCAAGCGGCAAAGAAGGTGAGATTGCAAGTTTTAAAAGTAATGAACATTTCTGCAGCTCATGCCATCAATATGCAGCAGTTCAGATTGACTGTTTCCAGTGTCATGCTGATCGTCCACAAAAATATATTAAACGCAGCTCTCATACCTCCTCTTTAAAAAATCAGTTGCAACAAGCTCTGGCAGCCACAGCTGAGGTTGGACAATAATGAAAGACTCTAATTATTCAAAAGTAAACAACTCAAGACGTGCTTTTTTATCTAAAGCAGCTGTTGCCAGTAGTGGTGCCGTCACAATCGCCATCGCACCGGGCGTTTTATTATCTGAAGTCCATGCGCAAACAGACCATGCATCTGTATCAACAAAAGCAGACGACGAAGCGGTAAGCAGCAAAAATCGCTGGGGCATGTTAATTGACACGGCTAAATGTGCCAGTGGCTGCACCGGCTGTGTCGATGCCTGTAACGAAGAACACGGCCTGGTCGGTAATAATCGTCCGGAAACAGATACTCAGTATATCCGCAAAGTACATCTGAAAAATAAAGCAACCAAACATGAATTGTCACTACCGCTGATGTGCCAACACTGTGAAACCGCGCCCTGTGTAGACGTTTGTCCAACAGGTGCATCATTTACCCGTAAGGATGGGATTACACTGGTTGACAAACACATTTGTATCGGTTGTCGCTATTGCATGATGGCATGCCCATACAAAGCACGCTCTCTTGTTCACGAGAAAACAACCAATCAAACATTGTCTTCACCTCGTGGTAAAGGCACTGTTGAGTCCTGCACCATGTGTGTTACCCGTGTAGATAAAGGTGGCATTCCTGCCTGTGTTGAAGCATGTACTGCAGAAAACCATAATGCAATGATATTTGGCGACTTAAATAATCCAGATAGTGCCATTTCTATTGAACTGAAAAATCGTGGTGGCAAACAGCTTCGACCTGACCTGGCACTGAATACGGGTGTCCGTTATCAGGGATTGTAATAAAAGACTTTAAAACAAAAAACTTATCCGCGAATAACGCAAAAGACGCGAAAAAAGCGAAAAAAGCGAATAAACAATTTACTTCTACGCAAAGCGGAGAAGTAAAAATAA
>CAZALW010000521.1:0-1606 GCA_964485705.1 uncultured Thiotrichaceae bacterium | reverse complement strand
TCGTTCGGGATGACAGTAAAAAACGCTACATTTCTGTTAACTTACTGGCATTGGGGTCAGACTCGATAGAAAAAAAAGGGGTCAAGTATCATATTGACGCTTTAAGGGTAAAGAAGTCAAATCACTTATCTCATAATTTCCTAGCCCACCTCATTAATTTATCAAAAAACTTTATTTTCTCGCTTTATTATATATAAACGACAACCTATCCTGACATAGAGAACATTTACTGCGTTGGGTGGATGGCTTTATTAGGCCAGTTTTCCTCAACCGTAAACGACTGCCCAAGAGCTTTAAAGTGACTAAATTCCTGCATTCGTAATTTACCTCGAATTTGCTCAAATGATTTGACTACATCCTCAGTGTATAGCCTTTCTCCGCAATGAAGGCATACCTCGGCAGTAACTTTCATAGAAAAGTTTCAGGGGTCAATTCAGGGGTCAAGTACATTATTCACTAATCATTTTATTTTTGCTATCCCCACGCCATGCCATGCAAAGACCACTAAGAAAAGAATACGTAAAAATAATTAGTGAATAATATACTTGATCCCAGTTACTTTTCCTGTTGCGAGATAATTTCATTTCATGACTACCAGTATTTTTTGTATTTCAAACATACAGCCAGATCTGCAGTAACAGGAATACTACAAATGCTTTTCCATTGCTCGATTTTTATATAAAACCCTTGCAATCCTTACTCCATAACTAAATTTCCGATAAAATATAACATAGGGATTCAATTCAAACCGTTGTAATTGCGCTCGAATGGTGACTTCATGCCCTATATCAGGATTTTCAGCCAATATTTGAAAACTGGACATTAGCTGGAGCTGAAAGGTATCTGCTTTACGTTCACCCCATTGATTAAATCCACGAACATAAATATCAACCAGATCTCGCTGGGCAACAGGTGAAACTTTATAGATTGCCATGCTTTGTGGCTTGCTTTTTTACATAATCCAGAAGAACATCATCTTTCCAGGCTTTTGCTTCACCTTTTTCACCTTCAATTAGCTGACTTAACAACCATTCAGAACCTTGAGATTCTTCTAACTTGCGCAAAGCATCCCTTACTATTTCACTGACTGAAGTATATCGCCCGCTTTGTACCAGAGATTCAATAAACTGTTGCTGATGTGTACCAAGTGTAATGCTGGTTGTACGTTGCATGGTCGCTTGCTTCCGAGATTAGAGTAAAACATCTTTAACACATATTAACACATTCAACTTTGCAATCAATGGGGTCGAATCAATGGGGTCAGATACTGTCTTAAAAATCAACCTAAATCTAACATTAATCTGACTTTATTTTAATCATCTTTATAACCGATTTATACACTACTCAAAATCTAAGGCTGATAATTTACATCGAATACTTTCTCTGATTTTAAAACGCCATAAGACAAAATTAATAGCTTTCTCATCACCGCAATAATAGCCACTTTCTTAGGTTTGCCATTGCTCACTAGACGCTCATAAATAGCCTTAAGAGCGGGGTTATATCGTATGGCGACAAGAGTTTCATGGGGTCAAGAAGAACAAAGAAACAAGAACAAGGGGTCAAGTCTTGACTTAACACATTTAAAGAAAAAAGAAGTCAAGTC
>CAZALW010000520.1:0-1606 GCA_964485705.1 uncultured Thiotrichaceae bacterium | reverse complement strand
ATCAATCGTCAGGGTTCCGACTTCCATTTAACTCTCCAACTCAGTATGAATTTATATGCGCAACATCTGGAAATAAATAGCGGGGCTCTTTAGCCAGAAGTCTGCCCAGGAATGAACAGCCTCCTGGCAGGATCAACTAAATACAATCATTACCACAAAAACAATTATGCCCAGCGCTGTTGAAAGCAAAGCCATTTTGCGCATTTTTTGAACTTGCCAGGCCATTATAAAACCGGTGACAAGCAACAACAGCAAAACTATCGCAAAAACAGTAGCATAAACCTTGAATGGGGTTCCACCTTTTGCTTTATGTAATTGAACGAATTGCCGATACCAGCTGGTCTCCTTAACTTTTAATTGAGCCACTAGCGGATTTGATGCTGGCTCTATAATTACATCCCTATTTGAGCCCGTCCACTCCAGTTTAAAAGTACTGCCAATTTTTTTTATTCCTGCCTGCCCGGTTGGTAGCGGAAGATTTCTTTTCATTAATTCTTCTTCAGCTAAAGCAACAAGCTCTGACAGCTTCTCCTGAAGTGGGTTTTCAAGCTGAATGTCATAAACAGTTGTATCGTAGCCCCCTTTTACACCCCAGGTATAAAGAGCACCGGTTACAAAAAACATGATCGCAGCAGGTAGGATAAAGACGGCTAAAAGCGCATGCACTTTCATCAGTACAGATCGATTGAACATCACCATTGTAGAATTTTCCTATTGAGGGGGAATTAATTTATCATTTCAGCCAAAGCATTGCATGGACTCACGAATAATAGCGCAATCCAACAAGCAATGACATACTAACCCGAAGGCTGATTACCCGACACTCAGTCGAAGTGTGCGCTTTCATGGCAAGGCATCCAAACGCCGCTGTAGTCATCTACAGCAAGTTTGGATAACGCAGTCCATGAAAGCGCACACTTCGACCTGTCTTTAACTTTCAATCAGTTAGGGGCATCAAGAATGATCCAGCTCGGCGTTGCGGCTCTTGATAAGGGATGACCATTACCTGCGAGCCGCGCCTTGATCTGAATCATTCTTGATACCCTGAGTGTCGGGTAATCAGCCTTCGGGTTAGTAATGTTAACTATTCTCATAATAGCTGCGCTAACACAACCTACAGTCTCAGGTTTTGCCTTTACTCACTGTTTTTACCATCGGCAGAAACTTTATTAACACGCTATCAGGGTTGCATTGATGAAACAACAGCACCACCATTTGCTCCACGACTAACTTCAAGCACGTTGGCAAGTTGAGAAATCTTATCCATGATTCGTGTAAGCTGCTGTAAATCTTGTATTTCAATAGTCACTGCCATGCGCGCAGTTTGCTGTTTTTTATTTGACATGGTGTTAACAGCAATAACGTTTACTTTATCGTCTGACAGGGTTCTTGTTATATCAGTTAATAAACCATGACGGTCATTTGCCTGAATAAGAATGTTTACCGGATAATTTTGCGTCTCACTATCACCCCATTCAACTTCAATTAAACGTACCTGGTCTTTTTCTTTCAAATGAAGGATATTTTTACAGTCAATACGGTGCACACTTACCCCCCTGTCTTTGGTGATATAACCAACAATTTCATCATGCGGTACAGGCATACA
>CAZALW010000519.1:0-1607 GCA_964485705.1 uncultured Thiotrichaceae bacterium | reverse complement strand
AGGTTATGCGCCTATGTGGTTTTGACTGGAATTGACGGTCATTTTAAATCTAGAACGGGGTTTCTTCTGGATTGGATGAACTTTGTGGTTTAAGCGAGAATTGCTGCACTATAATCTTGCGGCTATCTTCTTGCTATTATCTTCGATAGACTCTACATAATGTTCTTGTTTTTTGTATGTGATTATTCCAAAATGAGCTTTTTCGTATGAGTTGTCTCAGATGAGCTATCAAGTCCTGGCACGAAAGTGGCGACCGCAAAATTTCCAGCAGCTGGTTGGTCAGGAACATGTCCAGCGTGCGCTGGTTAATGCTCTGAATGATGACCGTCTGCATCATGCTTACCTGTTTACCGGCACACGCGGTGTTGGTAAAACCACCATTGCACGTATTTTCTCAAAATCGTTAAACTGTGAAACAGGCATTACTGCCACACCTTGCGGGCAATGTTCAACCTGTGTTGAGATTGCCGAAGGCCGTTATGTTGATTTAATTGAAGTCGATGCTGCCTCACGTACCGGTGTTGATGATACCCGTGAATTACTGGAAAACGTGCAATATGCACCAACACGCGGGCGTTATAAAGTGTACTTGATTGATGAGGTGCACATGTTTTCCAAAAGCAGTTTTAATGCTCTGCTAAAAACCCTGGAAGAGCCTCCGCCCCATGTGAAATTTTTATTGGCGACCACGGATCCACAAAAATTGCCGGTTACGGTGCTTTCACGTTGTTTACAGTTTAATCTGAAACGCCTGCCAGTGAGTTTAATCATTGGTCATTTACAGCATGTTTTAACAGAAGAAAAGGTTGAACATAACGTTACCGCACTCCAACTTATCGCTGAAGCGGCAGATGGCAGTATGCGTGATGCTCTGAGCTTGCTGGATCAGGCGCTTGCCTTTGGTGGCGGTAGCGTTCTGGAGCAGGAAGTGCGTGATATGTTGGGCAGTGTATCGCGAGATAAAGTGTTAATTTTATTAGATGCTGTGTTACAGCGTGATGCGAAAAAAACCATGTCAGCAGTGGCGACACTGGCTGAATTTTCGCCCGACTTTGAAAATGTACTGGCTGAATTATTAAGTTTGTTGCATCACATGAACCTGGCTAAAACAGTGCCTGAGGCACTGGATGAGTATGTCAGTGCGCGTGAGACCTTGCTAAAATTAAGCGAGCAAATATCGGCTGAAGATTTGCACCTGTTTTATCAAATTGCACTGATAGGCCGGCGCGATCTGCCTTTGTCACCCGATGCAAGAAATGGTTTTGAGATGATTATGCTGCGGATGCTGGCATTTAGGCCGGCAGCGGTTGAAGCCCGTTCTGCTGCGCAGGCACAGGCACAGGTGCAGGTTCAGCCACTAGCACCGATCCGGGAAAAAATGCAGCAATCGGCATCAGCTCAAAATGATATTCAGAGTGTTAGAGCAAAGGCTCATGTCGAACCTGTTGTAAATAAACCTGTTATAAATGAACCTATTATAAATACGGTAAGAGATGCGACAACAGAAATGGCTTATGCAGAGCATGCCGCAGTGCCAGAGCAGGGCCACACAGATGTGCCGTTAACGAACCAAAGGATGGAGCAGTGGCACAAGGATGTGCCGTTAA
>CAZALW010000518.1:0-1620 GCA_964485705.1 uncultured Thiotrichaceae bacterium | reverse complement strand
AAACCTACATTGTTTTTGCTTTTTTCGCGTCTTTTGCGTTCTTCGCGGACTAATGTTTTTGATTTTTAACGTCTGCTCAGTGTCGATAGCAGTCGTTCTATATCTGGCAATGTCTGCCAGGCTAAGTAGGAAATAATACAGGCTAATAAAATAATTATAAGGTGAGAAAGATGACCATAGAAATAAAAAATAAAATTGTCGGTTATGAACTGGTGAGTAAGGTAGCGGCAACGAGCGAGGAAAATAAAGTTGAAAATGAAGCACCAGAAAAAGCATCAGCAGAAATAATCCAGATGCATGAAAAGCTCGAACGTCCTGACATGTTGCTCGGTTCGACTTACAAAATAAAAACCCCGCAATCAGAACATGCGCTTTATATTACCATCAATGACGTATTGTTGAACCAGGGTACAGAACACGAAATACGTCGCCCTTATGAAATATTTATTAACTCAAAAAACATGGATCATTTTCAATGGATCGTGGCTTTAACGCGGATTCTCTCTGCAGTGTTCAGAAAAGGTGGGGATGTCACTTTTCTGGTTGATGAGTTGCGCAACGTGTTTGATCCGCGTGGTGGTTATTTTAAAAAAGGCGGTAAATATAAACCATCATTGGTCTGTGAGATTGGTGATGCCATTGAATGCCACATGAAAATGATTGGTATGATTGTAGACAATGGCATTGATGATTGCCAAAAACAAATGCTGGATGCCAAAAGAAAAGAATATGAGGCAATAAACAACAAGGATAACAATGACTATCCCGGCTGTTGTGATGACAAAAATGAAACCAGTGATTTTCCAGCCAATTCTCAACTGTGTAAAAAGTGCCATACCAAAGCGGTTATCAGCATGGATGGTTGTATGACCTGTTTAAGTTGTGGTGATTCAAAATGCGGATAAATGAACTGGCGGGGCTAACAGCAAAGCGGCTAGGCAGGTCATTTAAAAATGAACAGATGCAAAAAAGTTCAGAGCAGTGGCAGCAGTGGCACAAGGATGTGCCGTTAACGAACCAAAGGATGGACATGGAGGTGCCGTTATGTCCATGGATGGACGGTATTTCGCAAAGAGCCAGGAAGGCGGTGCGATTAACGAACCTAAGTATGGAGAAATCAGGCGCTACCCGAAAAATCAACTGGCCGGATCTTGTGTTTGCTCCAGTAAACCTTTGGAGTCTGCCAGCAGCATCCTTTTTCTACAGAAATCATAGATCGGGTGAGTAGTAGTCATACATGGGTACACCTTTAACGGACCAAAGGATGGAAATACCAGGCAAAAAGCACATCTATTGATTTAGATCATTGGTGATATGTCCTTATTTATAGAAAATTATCCGCTTTCTCATTCTTTGTTTCGTAAATGTTATATACAGCGCTATTGAATATCCCGGTTTAAATGAATCTTTCACAATACATAAATACTTTCGGCCAGGCCATGCTGGCGCGTTATGGAGAACGGGTTCATAAGATCGCCATTGATGCCGGTTTTACCTGCCCGAACCGTGATGGCAGCATTGGTCGTGGTGGTTGTACTTTTTGCAATAATGTTTCCTTTAGCCCAAATGGTCGCAAGCCAGTCACGGTTGCTGAGCAGATTGAGTCGGGTCGGCAGGTTA
>CAZALW010000517.1:0-1628 GCA_964485705.1 uncultured Thiotrichaceae bacterium | reverse complement strand
GCACCTTTGAATATGAAAAAGGCGATAAGCGTTCACTGCCTGATTTTAATGTGTTTTTCCGCAATAACGCAACCTACCCATACTATTCAGATGCAGTCTGGTATTTATCGCAGATGCGTCGTTGGGGACAGATTGCAGAATATAAATCAGATGACTGGTTTATGAACATAGCAAAAAAAGTTTATCGCCCGGATATCTATGCAATAGCAGCAAAAGAACTGATTGCAGAAGGCAAAGCAGAGGCGAAAGATTTTCCTGATTTTGATAATGAAAGCGGTTTTCGCCCACCACAAACCGAGTTTATCGACAATGTGACTTTTGATGGTACGAAACCGAATGCTTATCTGAAGTCGTTCAAAATCGGTCTTAAAGGCAAGGACGTGGTGAAGTAAGAGGCATTGGGTAGTCACTGCCCTTTGATGGTGGCTACCGCCTTTAATTTTTTATCATAATGGAAAAAACAATGAAATTAACAAAATGTTTGATTTTTAGCGAACAGCAATGCAATGGCTTTATTCGCCGTTATATTTTCCCTCTTATTGCGATCGCTCTGTTTTTAGGTTTATGGGGTGTTTCGGCACAGCAGGTGCAAACCTCGCTGGGACAGTTACCAGGACCGACGGCTGTGTTTCATCATGCAGGTAACCTGGTTGATGAATATTTTGCCGAGCGTGATAAAGAAGTACGTTTTTATCAACGTCAGGAAAAACGAAATGCCGCAAAGCTGGCAGAAAATCCCGATGCAAAAGTCAGAATTCGACCCTATACCGGTAAGGCAACCTTTTATGACCAGATACTAACCAGTCTGGTAACCGTGTTTACCGGTTTTATTATGGCATCACTTATTGCCATACCCATCGGCATTATTACCGGCTTGAGCAATGATCTTTATCGTTCAATCAACCCCATAGTACAGTTGCTAAAACCGGTGTCACCGTTGGCGTGGTTGCCGATAGTTACTCTGGTGGTCAGCGCGGTTTATATTAGTGATGACCCCATGTTTGAAAAGTCCTATATAACTTCGGCTGTTACTGTGGCGCTGTGCTGCATGTGGCCAACGCTGATTAATACCGCAGTTGGTGTGTCTTCCGTTGATAAGGATTTAATTAATGTCAGCAAAGTTTTGAGCCTGAGCTGGTTTACCAAGGTCTATAAAATTATTTTGCCCTCAGCAGTACCGATGATTTTTACCGGCCTTCGTCTTAGTTTGAGTATTGGCTGGATGGTTTTGATTGCCGCTGAAATGCTGTCGCAAAATCCTGGGCTGGGAAAATTTGTCTGGGACGAATTTCAAAATGGCAGTTCCAGTTCACTGGGTCGCATCATGGTAGCTGTGATTGCGATTGGTCTGGTTGGTTACATGCTTGACCGTATGATGTTGCTGTTGCAGAAAAAAGTATCATGGGATAAATCGGCTGTGTTGCGCTGAGTAAGAATTAATTACTGGAGAAAATAATGAAAAAAATACACTTAAATATTGATCACATTTCAATGGAATTCCCCACCCCTGATGGTCCTTATGTGGCATTAAGGGATGTGAATCTTGAAATGCAAGAAGGCGAATTTGTTTCCTTAATCGGGCATTCAGGTTGTGGTAAATCGACCGTGCTTAATATTGTTGCTGGTTT
>CAZALW010000516.1:0-1629 GCA_964485705.1 uncultured Thiotrichaceae bacterium | reverse complement strand
GCCGTAGGATATAAAAGAAATGAATTTCACCGCATTTCTAGCCTTCCAGCGACATGAGGTCGCATCAGTTAAATTCTCCACCGTAGCCATTAAAATCTACTCATAATATATTTCCAAAAAATACGCTGTACAAGGTAAAGCAATACGGGTTATCAGAAACTGTTACCCCTTTTCCGCTATTTTTCCTCATTCAAACACCATTAACGAATTCATTCTTCGCAAATTAAGCGATAAACAAACTAAATCCCATTCTCCTGCCGCCTTTTTTAATCCACGAACACTAAACTGCCGGAAACCCAGTATCTGTTTTATCCAACCATTGGGCGCTTCTACTATCCATTTACGTTGCGCATAATGCGATCGACCATCTTCTGTCAACAGTTTCTCTGCCATCTCCCGTGTGGCAGGGTATTTTTTAGCATCGACTTCTTCCGGCGGTTTGTTTTTTCGCCCAAGGTTAATGTACGCATCAATGCCCTTATCTGATAATCCCTTGATATTATCCTCACTACGATAACCTGCATCGGCTAATACGACTTCTGCCTTTTTTCCCAGATTGTGCTCTGCTCCTGATACGACTTCCAGTAATTCTTTGCTATCGGCACCACTGCCGGTTAATTTATTTTCAACAATAATCTGGTTGTCTCTATCAACACCTAACTGTCCATTAAAACACTGGTTAAATCCATTCCCTGTTTTCATGATACTGCTTTCAGGATCGGTGAAATTACTTTGCGCTTTATCATCCGGCACCCCAAAATCCCGTTTATATTTGTTGCCACCGCGTGGCGGTTTACGATCATCATCTTCATGCCGACCTTTGGCTTTATCTGCTTCGCGTTGTGCCGCTTCCAGTCGTGCTTTCGCTTCTTTTATTTTAGTTAACCGGTCTACACGGCGTTTAAGCTCATCCGGTAACTCATCACCACGTTGATCTTCACCGTATAAGCCATCTTCTTTATCATCCGTACGACTGGCTTGCTGGCACAGTGCATCAATTTCTTCTTTCAGCTTTTCTTCTTCTTTCTTCATCCGCCCATAACTCATGGCTTTATGCTTACTGGCATTCGCTTTTACTTTTGTACCATCAACCGCTATGGTGCCCAGACTGACCAGACCTGCTTCATATGCAATCTGTACAACCTGTATAAAGGTTGATTTAAAATCGGACAAATGACGCTGACGAAAGGCTCGGATGGTTCTGTGTGAAGGAAAATTATCTGAACCCAATACACGGAATGCAACATCTTCCCTGAGCTTTTTGGCAATCTTGCGCGATGAGAAAACACCGGTCGCATAACCATACAATAATATCTTCAACATCAAGCTGGGTTCATAAGGCGATTTGCGACGACCATCTCCTTTGTAAGGCTCATAAAAAACTGAAAGATCCAGCTCATCCACAACCTCATCAATAAAATAAGCTAAATGACCTTCTTCAAGCCAATCTTTCAGGCTGGGTGGAAGCAATAAATCTTGCTTGGGATTATACGGACGAAAGGTTGTTCCCATACTGAAAAACTCGCTAATCAAATGATGCTTTATTATCTCATAGGTCACGGTATTTGAGTGTTTTGATAGACTAAGTTTAAAGACTGGCTTTTATGTTTCTACGACCCAGACTCCTAG
>CAZALW010000515.1:0-1644 GCA_964485705.1 uncultured Thiotrichaceae bacterium | reverse complement strand
GCTGTGAATACATCCGTGTACGCTCTACTGCAACATCCTTGTTGCAGATGCCTGAGTAGTGGCACAAGGATGTGCCGTTTACGAACCAAAGGATGGACAAATCAACAACCTGTATCCTTACTGAGAAAACACGCTAAGTAGTTACCTAATTTTTTAAGATTAAACCACCTAAAATCTTCAAAAATACAAAATTTGTTAAAAGTTATCCTGATTAGCCATAATATTCAGCCTAACTGAAAGGCTTTAGTTCGTAAAATCACTTTTATTACTGTCATCTCTCCCGATAAGAGAGATCTTATACCACGGTAGCTCAACATCTCTCTTATCGGGAGAGATGACAGTAGCAAGTTAAGCTGTTGTTTTACAATGAAAATATAAATATAGCTGGTTCTCATGGCTAATCAGGAAAGTTATAGTGTAATTTGCTAATATACACGGCTTTTTCAATCTCTACTCTTGGGCTTCAAGCAGCAAATTAATACACCTGAGCAAACATCTAATGATGATGCCCTTAGGAATTGAGCAACACATCGCTGACCACGTCTGACTTGAGATCAACGCAACAGATATTCAGGACAAAGATGCAGGACATCACCTTATTCAGTTTAGCCATTGTCATTGGCCTGGTCATACTCACCTTGAGTGCTGATCGTTTTGTCGACGGAGCTTGTGGACTGGCAAACAATTTTGGCGTATCACCGATGATCATTGGCCTTACTATTGTTGCCTTTGGTACCTCGGCACCGGAAATGATGGTGTCTGCCATGGCCGCATGGCAAGACAACAGCGGTCTCGCCATCGGTAACGCGATTGGCTCCAACATCACCAATATGACTCTGGTGCTGGGTGTGGCAGCACTGATCGTACCATTAAACATACATTCAAAAACCCTGAGTCGTGAATTCCCACTGATGCTGGTGGTCATGCTGATTGCACTGGCACTGCTTTACAATGGTGTACTGTCACGACTGGATGGTTTAATACTGTTGACCGGCATGGTCATGATGGTACTGTGGAGCATCCACCTGGCGCGTAGCGCACCCGCTGACGACCCGCTGGAGGTTGAATTTAACGCCGAGATGCCAGACGCCACCACCACGGGTAACACCTGGTGGCTGCTGATCTCAGGTCTCATCGCATTATTAATCAGTTCGCAAATGCTGGTATGGGGGGCGGTAGGCATCGCCACCACCTTTGGCATCAGCGATCTGGTTATCGGTCTTACTATTGTTGCTATCGGCACCAGCCTGCCTGAACTGGCGGCTACCGTGGCAGCGGTACGCAAAGGTGAACATGATATGGCAGTCGGCGGTATTGTTGGTTCCAACCTGTTCAATATTCTGGGCGTATTAGGTATTGCTGCCGTAATCGACCCTGGCGCCTTTGATTCAGTGGTACTAACTCGTGACTTCCCATTGATGATTGCTCTTGCCATTGCGCTTTATCTGATGGCAAGAGGGTTACGTAATACCGGTTCTGGTAACATCAATCGGGTAGAAGGCGGCATATTGCTTGCTATATTTATCGCTTATCAGGTATGGATTTTTATTGATACTGCGCCACTGCTGGTGAGCTAAACTGACTATGGGTTAGAATTTTTATAATCTGCTAATAACGGATACAGGCATGCAGTTGCATCAAATA
>CAZALW010000514.1:0-1651 GCA_964485705.1 uncultured Thiotrichaceae bacterium | reverse complement strand
TCCATGCGCCCACGATATTAGTGCGTCCATGCACGTCAAAGCAAAAACAATAATAGTTTTATAGAAATATAAGCTTTGTTATTTATATTGACTAAAGCCTGCAATGCTATCGCTTTTTCAGTTATCTCTAAAAAAAACAAAAAATATTTTCTTTGCTTTGACGTGCATGGACGCACTAATATCGTGGGCGCATGGAGCGCAGGAGCGATGCTTCGCGTCTTTTGCGTTCTTCGCGGACGAATATTTTTCAGTTTTTCCAATGTCCGATAAGTGTCGAAACCGGCCATTCCATATCCGTCACATTTTCGCCTTTGACCATCCTTAGGTTCGTAAACAGCACATCCATGTGTCACTACTGGTAAGAAAGCTATGTTATTTGGACGTAAACACAAGAACCCGATAAAAATCGCCGATAAAGGCGTTGTCGAGTGGAAATATGCCACCTGTGGTTATTGTTCAACAGGCTGCTCTATTGAAGTCGGGTTAGATGAAGACGGTGAAGCAGTTGCCTCGCGTGGGTTGGCTGATGCCGATGTTAACCGCGGCAAACTGTGTGTCAAAGGTATTTTTGAGCATGAGCTGTTCCGTAAAACTGCAGGGCGCGGCAATAAACCATTAAAACGAAAAAGCTACCAGGACGAGTTTGAAGAAGTCACCTGGAAGCAGGCGCTTGACCATACTGCCGACGAAATAAAACGTATTCAGAAAAAATACGGGCGGGATTCGTTCTCCATTATTTCTACCGGTCAGATTATGACCGAAGAATTTTACACCCTGGGTAAGCTGGCACGAGGCGTGGTTGGCACCAATAATTATGACGGCAACACCACCTTGTGTATGGCTTCAGCCGTATCCGGTTACAAACGTTCATTCGGCTCTGATGGCCCGCCGGGTTGTTATGATGATTTCGATCATACTGAATGTTTATTAGCCTTTGGCTCTAACCTGCCAGAGCAGCATCCGATTATTTACTGGCGAGTTATGGAAGCGCATGAAAAATGTGACCGCGAAGGTCGGCCGCGTTTTCCGATTATTGTGGTTGATCCACGCGTCACTATGTTCGCACAAAAAGCCGATATCCATTTACCGGTTGCGCCGGGTACCGATCTGGTGTTACTGAATGCGCTGGCGCATGTGATTTTAGAAGAAGACTTGGCTGATCTTGATTACATCAACGCTTTTACCAATGGCTATGATGACTTCAGTGCTTTGGTAAAACAATACGACCCGGAAAGTGCGTCAAAAATTTGCGGCATTGATGCCGATATGATTCGTAAAGTGGCGCGGATATACGCCAAAGCAGGTGCCGCCATGACCATCTGGACCATGGGCATTAACCAAAGTACACACGGTTCAGATGGTGTTTGCGGCATTAACAATTTGAACATGATTACCGGCAATGTCGGTAAACCGGGTGGTACTTCATTATCTATTACCGGGCAATGTAATGCCATGGGGACACGTGAGTGGTCATCGTGTTCAGGGTTGCCAGGTTATCGTGCTATAGAAAATGAAAAAGACCGCAGTGAAATAGCTGATTTCTGGGGCATTGATGCCGATTTTTTTCCGGAAAAACGCGGCATGTTTATGACCGATATTATTCCAGCGATTGAAAGCGGTGAAATTCGAGGCATGTGGTTGATAGCAACCA
>CAZALW010000513.1:0-1664 GCA_964485705.1 uncultured Thiotrichaceae bacterium | reverse complement strand
GTTCGGGATGACAGTAAAAAACGCTACATTTCTGTTAACTTACTGGCATTGACTCGTTGGGGTTCATAAAAAATTACCCCAACGAGCTATTTAAGATTATTGTGAAAAAGATTGTACCATCGCATCCTGCCATCGCTACATTAGTGCATAATTCAAACATGAACATAGACATGACAACGGGGCTCCTGGACCAATGCATACAATGTCTATCGACCGAAGGGAGAAACCTTGTTGTACGGGGCTAAGATCCCTCACATTCGTTCGGGATGACAGTAAAAAACGCTACATTTCTGTTAACTTACTGGCATTGACTCGTTGGGGTTCATAAAAAATTACCCCAACGAGCTATTTAAGATTATTGTGAAAAAGATTGTACCATCGCATCCTGCCATCGCTACATTAGTGCATAATGTAAACAGCCACAAAGTTTGTGAACGAGCGCAAGATAGTTTGTGAACGGCTTTAGTTGTATTTTAATGTTTTAAACCGTCCTTAAATCACTTTTTATAACCTGTGTTTATTAATTATTCACACGTCCATCGCAGATTTAAATTCCGCTTCTTTTTTGATTCTGTTGTAGAGTTTTTTAGCCATCTCCGGGAACATATCTGTTACATCAATCTCAATGTTTGATATAACTTCTTCTTCTTTGTCTTCTGATTCTAAGTCTTTCCACACACTTATTGTTGCCATGCATTTGTTATCTACTGATGACCACCGAAAATACGCTAATTTTAAATAAGCTTCTGGAACTATAAATCCAAACCGTGGTTCTTTCATGTCTTTTTTTAATGCCATAACTTTTCTCTTTTAACTTACTGTGATTGCGCTAATTAGTCGCCAGTTATTACTGCTTGTGTAATTAAAATAAATGTAACCATCTGACCGTGTCCACATTGTGCCTTTAGGGGCTACGTGTGTCGGGGCACTAAATGATGTTGCTGGAACTAATACTACAGACCCAGCATCAGTTCCTGCCGTCGCACCGCTGAACTCACCACCACATTTCGTACCACTAGTGCCATGCACCCCTATACCAATTGACGAATGTCCCTTCACGCCAGTACCGCTTGTGGACTCCCCATACACACCCCAGCCGTTATTACACTGGCCTGTAACGCCACGGCCATAAAAATTATAAGAATCGCCACGTATTCCAGATTGGTTTATCCCCCATCCAACGCCCCATACACCGTTGCTTTCGTCGCTCAACCCGTAAACACCGGCCTTTGTTCTTGCCTTTCCGCGCACACCATATCGAGTATCACTAACTCCTACAACCCCAGTGACGCTAGTTCCTGTTGCCTCTGACCCGAAATAACCAACAACGTTACCCCCCTCAAATGCTGTAATTCCTATTATTGCTAAATCCTCAACAACTCCATCACCACGATTACCATAAAAATGCATTTGATTATCATTGTTTGGGTTTATTTCAATTCCTTTTACCGCTGTATCACCAGTTTTTACAGATAATCCTGTTGTCGGTGCCCATCTCATGTAAGATGTGCCGTCACCAAACCCAACTTTATAACCATCAACATCCCAACCCATAAACACACCGGGTGTTACATCATTATAAGAGTCTTTATTGATGGTCTTTATCACCCCGCCACTATCAAGCGTGATACCACCACCTGTGATGATTGTTTCAGCTTCCAACG
>CAZALW010000512.1:0-1665 GCA_964485705.1 uncultured Thiotrichaceae bacterium | reverse complement strand
TTCTCCATGTTGTATCAATTACAAGAATAAGAGTGATGAACAGCGCGAGAGTTCGGCACACTTATCGTTTGCCCTTTACTTTATACACAGAAGGGCACTGTGTTATATGACACAGTAATATTACAGATTTTTTAGATGTCCGTCACTATCTAAACCAAATGCTTCATGTAAGGAGCGTACGCCTAATTCAAGATATTTCTCATTAACCACCACTGAGATCTTGATTTCAGATGTGGAAATCATCCGTATATTAATATTTTCTTTGGCTAAAGTATCAAACATTGTGTTTGCGATACCGGCATGTGAGCGCATACCAACACCCACTAACGAGATTTTTACGATGGCATCGTCTCCTTTTACTTTTTTTGCACCTAAATCTTTCGCTACCGTTTCCAACAATGCGTGCGCGGTTTCATAATCATTACGATGTACAGTAAAAGTAAAATCTGTGCAGCCATCTTCGGCGATATTCTGCACGATCATATCTATTTCGATGTTAGCTTTGGTCACCGGCCCTAATATTTTTGAAGCCACGCCCGGTTGGTCGGGTACGCCATTAATGGTAAGTTGTGCTTCATCGCGATTAAACGCAATACCTGAAATTAACGCCTGTTCCACGTCATCTTCCTCCAGTGCTATGAGTGTACCCTCGCCTTCTTCAAACGATGACAGTACACGTAATGGGACATTGTATTTACCTGCAAATTCCACGGCGCGGATTTGCAGAACTTTTGAGCCTAAACTGGCCATTTCCAGCATTTCTTCAAAGGTTATATGATCCAGTTTTCTGGCTTTTGGCTCAACCCGTGGGTCGGTGGTATAAACACCGTCTACATCGGTATAAATTTGACACTCATCAGCATTTAATGCGGCGGCGATGGCGACTGCTGTGGTATCTGAACCACCTCGCCCCAGCGTGGTAATATTGCCGTTTTCATCAACTCCCTGAAACCCTGCCACCACAACGACACGACCTACAGCCAGATCGGCTTTCATTTTGTCACTCTGAATTTCTTTAATGCGTGCCTTGCCATGCACATCATCGGTTACCATGCGAATTTGCGCACCGGTGTATGAGCGGGCATCACAGCCGCGATCAAGCAGTGCCATGGTTAACAGGGCAATGGTAACTTGCTCGCCGGTGGAAACGATGACATCCATTTCGCGCACATGCGGTTTAACGCTCATCTCTTTAGCAAGTGTAATCAAACGATTGGTTTCACCACTCATGGCTGAGACAGCGACAACAACTTTATCGCCATTTTTCGCAAGTGCTGCGACTTTATCAGCAACATTGCCGATTTTTTCGATAGTGCCGACCGAGGTACCGCCGTATTTTTGTACAATTAGAGACATGTTGTAAGATGAAGCCTAAGTTAATGTGCCTGTATTAAACCCTGAAACGTAAATCAAAGCGCGAGTATATAAGTTATGCCTAATTCTGGCAATGAATCAATGATTTAGAGTAAAGAAATAAAGTTTTAGTCCACACATTGAGAACTTTTTACATGTAATAATTCAGACTTAACATGAAAAAGCGTGTCAGGTTTGATCATAGAGAACTAATGACTGAGTTCGGTCATTAGCGGACGTTAAAAATTAAAAGCATTAGTCCGCGAAGAACGCAAAAGACGCGAAAAAAGCAAAAACAATCATTAGGTTTAC
>CAZALW010000511.1:0-1672 GCA_964485705.1 uncultured Thiotrichaceae bacterium | reverse complement strand
TTTGGGTATATGTTCAGGTTGATTTTCTTAATAAGAACAGACTATTCCATAGTGTTTCAGGTGTTATTTTCAGTATGCAAACCAGGGCATAAAAAGCGTGGACGCGATCAGTTTAAGTATATTTGCTAACCGCATTGATGCGATTTGCGGTGAAATGGGCGTGACGCTGAAAAAATCGGCGTTTTCACCCAATATTCGTGACCGGCTTGATTATTCCTGTGCTGTATTTGATGCTCAGGGTGAGCTTTGTGCACAGGCCGCACACATTCCGGTGCATCTGGGTAGTATGGCATTTGCCATGAAGGACGTGGTTGCCGAAATTAGCTGGGCTACGGGTGACATGGTCGTGCTTAATGATCCCTACAGAGGAGGCACGCATTTGCCGGATATTACCTTGATTGCACCCCTGTTTATTAACAATGTAATTACAGGATTTGTCGTTAATCGCGCTCATCATGCTGATATCGGCTCCAAAACGCCAGGCTCTATGCCGTTATCCTCCCATTTGTCTGAAGAGGGTTTAATTATCAGGCCAACGCTGCTGGTCAAGAATGATCAGCTTGATGAGTCTTATTTTGCTGGTTTGATGAAAAGCATGCGAAACAAGCAGGAGTCATCGGGGGATTTTATAGCGCAAATCGCCGCCAATCGTCGTGGTTTAAATCGACTCGCAGCGCTGATAAAAAAAATGGGACTCACTAATTATCTGGACAGTCTTGCACAGTTAAATGTCTATGCTGCAACCCTGGCGAAAAAAAGCCTTGCTGAGATTGAAGATGGTGAGTACGCATTCAAAGACGTGCTGGATGATGATGGCCAGGGTAATACCGATATTGTCATAAACGCGGCAGTTAAGTTTGAGCAGGGAAGTATAACGGTAGATTTTGCAGGAACTGCAAAGCAGGTGACGGGTAATATTAACTGCCCTTTGTCGGTAACCGCGGCTGCGGTGTATTATGTTTTTAGATGTTTAATGCCGGCACACGCCCCGGCCTGTGCCGGTAGTTTTAAAAATATAAAAATTCTGGCAGCAGAAAATTCGTTGGTCAATGCCAGTTATCCCGCTGCCGTTGCTGCTGGTAATGTTGAGACCAGTACGCGAATTGTGGATGTGGTATTAGGTGCTTTGGCGCAGGCATTGCCTGATCGTATCCCGGCAGCGAGTCATGGCAGCATGAATAACCTTGCCATGGGTTATGTCGGTGATGTTGATCTGCCCGCCTGGGATTATTACGAAACCATCGGTGGCGGTATGGGGGCAAGTGCGCTATCGAATGGCCTTGATGCGGTGCAAACGCACATGACCAATACTTTGAATACCCCCATTGAAGCACTGGAAATGAAATATCCCGTGCGCATCAATAACTATAAAATTCGACAGAACTCATCAGGTGCAGGTCAGTATTGTGGCGGTGAAGGCTTATTACGAGAATATGAATTTCTCGCGCCAGCACAGATTACAGTGTTGTCTGAGCGGCGTTGCCATCAACCCTGGGGCTTAAATGGTGGTGAGCCGGGTGAAAAGGCGGCTAATTATTTGAATGGTAAGCCGCTGCCGGGTAAATGTAGCTTATATGTGAAGCCGGGAGATGTGTTAACCATGGTGACCGCTGGCGGTGGCGGTTATGGAAAAGCAGTGAATAGTGAATAGTGAATAGTGAATAGTGAATAG
>CAZALW010000510.1:0-1686 GCA_964485705.1 uncultured Thiotrichaceae bacterium | reverse complement strand
GCACCCAGATGGAGAGGCAGCGCATTATCCAGACGGCTAACGGATGCGAATATGCTGATTTGCCACCGAGTAAGATTGTGCTGAAACTCGCCGATGAAGGGGTTGTGTGTTGCCTTAGAGTCCAGCTTCTACCGTGTACTAAAAGAGGCCCGGAACGTTGGAGTGGTGAAATAAGAAACCGGAAACCAGTAGCCAGTGTTTACCTCAACCCAGAAAAACAAGATCAGGGGCTTGTGGAGAAAAAGGCGGCATGATTTTTAACTTTAGGCGACAACTCTCTTGAAAAACGCCGCTATGCCGTCTACACCAATTGAAAGAATGTAATCTTTAGGTGGGTTTTACTTCACACACCAGTCAACTCACTGGCCAGCAATTCACTTTGCTCTAATACTCTATCCGCTTCCATGCGTGCAACATCGGGAGGGTAGCCATATTTTATCAATACTTTTTTTACCATAAGCCGTAGTTTTGCTTTTACATCATCTCTCTTGTTCCAGTCAACCGTTGCATTTTTCCGGATAATTCCAACAATCAAATGGATCAACTCTTTCATTTTATTATCTTCTAAAAATTCAGTAGAACTATTTTGAGAAAGGATAGTGTAAAAGGCATATTCTTCAAGCGTTAAACCTAACTCATCAGCTTTATTATCTTCCAGCTTCATTTCTCTAGCAATTTCTGAAAGCTCCTTGATAATCTGCGCCGTATCAATTTGATTATTGTGATAACGCTTAATGGCATTAGCTAACATTTCTGAAAACTTTTTACCTTGCACAATATTTTTCTGCTTTCTTACTTTTACCTCATCATTCAACAGTTTTCTAAGCAATTCAAAAGCAAGGTTTGCATGTTTCATATTTTTAACTTCAAGCAAAAACTCTTCTGACAATATATCCAATGAAGGCGTATTTATTCCAGCAGCTTCAAAAATATCAACAACACCATCGCTACTCAATGCATCATCGACAATTTGCTTAATTGCCGACTCAACTTGCATGTCAGTTTTTCCTCCGCCTGGAGTAAACTTATTAATCCTTGATTTTATTGCCTGAAAAAAAGCTACTTGATCTTTTATTACTTCAGATTCATAACTTGGTACAGCCATTACATACAACTTTGAGAGAGCAGTAACTTCGGATAAAAACCGCTGTTTAAGCTTCTCATCATTTAAAATAAAATTCTGACTTGCCAATAATATTTTAAGTTTTTCTTCCGTTGGGGATTCAAAATATTCTTGATACTCAAAGCCATGAAACATTTGATGCACCACTTCAAATTTAGCTTGCATGGCATCAATAATATCTGAAAGTTCAACAACGGCCTTTCCTTCACCTCCGCTTTCAGTATAAACAGACATAGCAGCGCGTAAGTCCTGCCCAATACCAATATAGTCAACAATTAAACCACCTGGCTTATCTTTATAAACTCGATTGACCCTGGCAATAGCCTGCATCAAAGCAGCGCCCTGCATTTTCTTATCAATATAAAGAGTATGTAGCGGTGGCGCATCAAACCCCGTTAACCACATAGACTGTACAATCACCAACTTTAATTCATCAAAGCTATCTTTAAGCCTCACAGCCAATAGCTTTCGATCTTTCTTATTGCTATGGTGAGGCTGAAAATTGATCGGATCATCTGAGGAACTGGTCATCACCACCTTAATGACACCTTTATCTAAATCTT
>CAZALW010000509.1:0-1690 GCA_964485705.1 uncultured Thiotrichaceae bacterium | reverse complement strand
CTTCTTTTTCACTGTCTGACATTAGTGCGGGTGATTATCTGGAAATAAAAGGTTTTATTGGTGCAAATGGTGAGTTCATTGCTAGCGAGTTAGAGCGTGAAGATAGTGATGAAAACGTGGAAATCCGCGGACCAGTAAGTGCTAAAGATTCAGTTGCTGGCACAGTAACGATACTGGGTGTGACGGTAAATACTAACGGTAGTCAGTTTGAAGGGGTAAACGATGAATTACTGACCGCCAGTCAGTTCTACGATGCTATTGTTGAAGGGCTTACTGTAGTTAAAGGCAAATGGAAACCATTTAGCGATATTAGTCTGCCAGCCAAAGAAGTGTCACTGGAGGATTAAAAAGGAATACCGGAGTATAAAAACAGAAGTATAAAGTTTCTGGCCGGACTGTCGCTATTAAGATGAACCGTCCGGTCAGATTTTCAAAGAAAGTGAATGCGATAACTGGAGGATTAGCCATGAAAAAGCCATTAACAAATCAACTACTCGACCAGCAAAATGTCACTTTCAAAAATACCGGTGGTGTGAGTGAAGAAAACAGCAGCGAAGGTTTTTGCCCGGCTTTTTTTGATGCGCAGCAACAACGAGCCGAGGTGGCTCGTTTTGCTAATGGTACACAGGCACCTTTTCACCTGTTAGAGGGTGTGCCAGAAGATTGGGTAACACAGCGAGACAGTTGTGGAAAAGTGATTGCGGTTAAGGCATCTATTATTACCGGTTTTATCCGTAACGGAATATTTTACACGCGTGAGCAGGCTTCGTGTTTATGTGCCGGGCTGGCGTAATGCATCACATAGTCGATAGCTAAAAAGTTTAATTATTTTGCCGCGAAGAAAGCAAAGAAAAGAATCATTATTAATAAAGATTTACCTGATTAGCCATAATATTCAGCCTAACTTAAAGATCTTAGTTCGTAAAATCATTTTCATTACTGTTATCTCTCCCGAAAAGAGAGATCTTGAGTTGCCGTGGTATAAGATCTCTCTTTTCGGGAGAGATGACAGTAGCAAGTTAAGCTGTTGTTTTACAATGGAAATATAAATATAGCTGACTTTTATGGCTAATCAGGAAAAATTCTGTCAACATTTTTTGCATTATTTTCAGGGTTGTGTTGTGCAATAAATGTCATTGAAACAGCCAATTGCCAGCCCAGTTTTCTCTGTTCAGGTATTCTAATAAACTACTCTCCAGCTTTGGCAGAAAAGCTGAATACCAATAACGTTTGCAGTGCTTTATAATTAAAGTATAAGTTGTGCCGCGGTTAAGTTTTAAGGATGAGCCAGACAAAACGCTCTCTAATGTCTGTTTTTTTTCGGATGATTGACGCTAATCAATATTTTTAGCTACACACCCTGCAAACTGTAGGAGTAGCAAATTAACAACATATTAAAAAATATGGAAAATAACCCAATGATTACTATTAATGAATTTATGACCACAGAACCCTGCACATTACGTGACACAAACACGATAAATGAGGCAAGGAAAATTATGACTGAGAAGCATATACGGCATATCCCGATCACAAACAGCGAAGGCTATGTGCTTGGTCTGGTGACACAAAGAGACGTTCTTGCAGCAACAGAGCCTGCTCTAAATGATGCTAAGGCAGATACCATACTGTCAGAAATCATGATCCGAAATGTCAGTATTGTGCATCCGTCAGATTCATTGCGCCAGGC
>CAZALW010000508.1:0-1693 GCA_964485705.1 uncultured Thiotrichaceae bacterium | reverse complement strand
AAATCATGGGAGGCATTACGGGTGGTTTCAGCGGATACCTGCCGCCCATTTTGTAAAGATCGCAGTGGCCTGGTGCTGGGTGAGGGTGCTGGTATGTTAGTGCTGGAATCAGAACAGCATGCAAAAAAGCGTGGCGCGCGTATTTATGCTGAAATAGCCGGCTGTGGCATGACATCGGACGCGGGGCATATTACACGCCCTGATGTCGCTGGTATAAGCAAGGCAATAAAAAATGCACTGCAGCATGCGCAGCTAAGTACTGATGAAGTTGATTACATTAACGCTCATGGTACAGCGACAATAGCAAATGACATTGCAGAAACTGAAGCCATTAACCGGGTGTTCGGTGCTCATGCTAAAGATCTTGCTGTCTCTGCAACCAAGTCGATGCATGGCCATGCTTTAGGTGCATCAAGCGCACTGGAACTTGTCGCAACCACACTGGCGATACATCATGATATTGTGCCACCCACCGCCAACTTTACTGAAGCAGATGAAAACTGTAATTTGGATTATGTGCCAAATGTGGCGCGAAACATGAAGGTCAATGTTGCCATGTCTAACTCTTTTGCCTTTGGTGGCTTAAACGCGGTAATTGTTTTAAAAAAGTCACCTGATGAGGAGGGTTTAAGCCAATGAGCGATATCATTAATCAATTAGCCGAGCAAGATATTCATCGTTATGGTTCTGCACCGTTATTGAAATTTGAAAAACAAATGGAACGTTTTTTTAAACGTGAATATGAACGCTGGAATGGTAATAATAATCCCGTTGAAGATTATGGAGTAAGCTCATTTAAAGGTGAGATTGCAAAAAAAGAAACACGTAATGTATCGGTTGACCACTATGATGAGGAATATCAGGTCTACCTTGCTTTTCTTGACAACATTCATATGGCTTATACCATGGCTTATTATGGTGCGACCAGTGAATCACCAAAAATAGATGATATATCGTTAGAGCAGGCGCAAATAAATAAGTACAAATTACTGGCTGAACGTGCGGATATACAGGACGGTCAAACTATATTGGATTTAGGCTGTGGCTTTGGCGGCTTGTCGAAATTTTTACTGAACACATACCCCAATGTTAATGTAGTCGGTATTAACCCAAGCAAAGTTCAAACAGATCATATTAAAACTGTGCTCATTAAAAAAGACGATAAATTTGATGAAACTCGATTTGAACTATTCACTGAGTTTTTTGATGATATTGAAGCCGATACCATAGAAGACAACTATTTTGATAGGGTAATCTCAATTGGTTTGTTAGAACATGTAACCAATATTGATTTATTACAAAAAAAAATTGCCCGACTATTAAAGCCTGGTGGTAAATGTTTGCATCACTGCATTGTTTCTTTTGACACCTTACCTGATTATTTGAATTCTGAAGGCAGTCTGATGGGTCACTATTACCCTGGTGCACATATTTGGCCGTTTAGTGAAGCAAAACGTCACACTACTCATATAGAATATTCTGACAGCTGGTTTGTCAATGGCTTAAATTACTGGAAAACACTCGATGAATGGCATCAACGATTCTGGCAGGCCATTGATCAACTTTATCCCAGATACATGTCATTGCAAGAAGTAGAAGACTGGAATAAATATTTTAGTTTGTGTAAAACCATGTTTAGCCCGAATCAGGGGAATAGCTATGGTAATGGGCAATATTTATTTATAAAAAAATA
>CAZALW010000507.1:0-1698 GCA_964485705.1 uncultured Thiotrichaceae bacterium | reverse complement strand
ATCGTTGAAACTATATCCTAACAGTGTCATCTGTTTGCTCATTTTGAATTTGTATACACGCAGAAAAGCTAAGGTTCCTTTTTTTTGCTCACCCAGTGTTGGCTTAGCCATAAATGTTTTTATGGCGGTATCGAGTTCTGTTTTCTGATTCGCTTTCAGTTTTTTCACTGCTTTTTTAAATGTTGGTGTCTGTAAAACTGATATTTTTTTAGCCAAAATCGTAACTCTCCAACTTCCCTGCTTCCCGCTCTGCCTTAGCAATAATCGCTTGTTTTACAAATTCATAAGGCAAATCAGGGTTGTCTTCCATGATCTCACCAATTTTTGCCCAGTGTTCAATTTGCTTTGGCGGTGTTCGACTCAGGGCTTTTGCCATGATAGTGGCTTTTTCAATAAGGTATTGATCTAATCGTATGCTGGTTGTAGCCATTGTGGTTTCCTCTATTGTTTTATCTGGCGTATTGTAGCAATATGCCTCATATGATGCATATTGCGTCATTAATAACATGACTAAGAATTATGTCTAAGCCCTTATTGACAACTATTGGCTTAGGGGTGACCCATTGATTATATTGATTAGTCATCAGCACAAACAACATAGCGCCTGTAGCCAATGCGGCTGGTGCAGACCTGATTATCTTGGTTAACACTACGGTTGCTCTGGATGGCAGCGTCGTGTAAATATTACTTGTAGATGGGTGAGCGGCACGCCTTGAGGGGCTATGTAAGGATTTGGGTTATTGATTTTTCAGGTTATTTTTTTGGATATAATTCAGATTCCCAATACCTCGGCTTATCTGTAAACTTCGTACTTTCTCTCTAATTCACACATAATAAACTAAGGAGCGTTCGCCAATGGGCAGAGCCTATCAAAACCGTAAAGAGTCGATGGCGAAAACATCTGACGCAAAAGCCAGGGTCTATAGTAAGTATGGTCGGGTGATTTATATGTGCGCCAAAGAGGGTGGTCTTGATCCCGAGGGAAACCTGGCATTACGTGGTTTGATTGAGCGTGCTAAAAAAGACCAGGTGCCCACGCATGTTATCGAAAAAGCCATTAAAAAGGCGGAAGGCGGGGGTGGTGAAGATTTCTCTGTTGCCCGTTATGAAGGTTATGGCCCGGGTGGTTGTATGGTTATCGTCGATTGCCTTACCGATAACCCGAATCGCACCTTCGGCGATGTGCGTCAGTGTTTTACCAAAACAAAAAGCAAGATCGGCACCGAAGGCACGGTTAGTCATATGTTTGATCATGTGTGCATTCTGGCATTTAAAAACGATGATGAGGAAGCGGTGCTGGAAGCGTTGCTGATGGCCGATGTTGATGTCACCGATATTGAAAACGAAAACGGGAAAATCACCGTGTTTGCGCCTAATAATGAATACTTTAAAACCAAACAGGCGTTGACCGAAACCTTTGGCGAGATTGATTTTGCGGTGGATGAGATTCAGTTTTTGCCAAAAAGTTGTTCGCCCATTGCCGGTGACAATGTAGAAATGTTTGATAAGTTTTTAGATATGTTAAATGATCTGGACGATGTGCAGAATATTTATCATAATGTTGAAGCTGGCTGATAAAGTGTGTGGTTTAGACTTAAACCTGTCAAAGCATGCCCAGTTTTCTTATAAAACGAATGGCTGCATTCGGTCATAAGCGGACACACAGAAAAAACAAACCCTCCTAACCTCCCTTTCAAA
>CAZALW010000506.1:0-1699 GCA_964485705.1 uncultured Thiotrichaceae bacterium | reverse complement strand
GCCAGTTCCTGGCTGAATTCAAGGCAGCGTTTTAGCGGAGAAGAAACAATATGTTGCCACTGGGGCGTTTCAGGGACTGCTGCTCGCATTTGTGCCCAGCCCTTTTTTGTCAGTGGGTCATCTATGCTATAACCACGGTAGCGTCTACCGCCAACGGGTTCGCCATGCCTGATCACGTCGATATAAGTTGTCAATTGAATATTCCACCTAGTGTCATTATTGCAAGAATACTTATCCACACGATGACCGCACGCGTTACCAGTGCCTGTGCTGCGTAAATGCTGGCGAGTTCGTTGTCTACTTTGAAATTTTGCATTGCACCCAGTCCTGTTGAAACCAATACTTCATTGTTGCTATGTGAAAAATCTGTGGTGTGGGCACGGTCTTTGTAGGCATGATAAGCGCCATCAAAATTACCGATGAGCGCGTAACCGGCGGCAAGCATACGTGCTGGTATCCAGGCCATAATGGAATGAATAAATTCTGAAAATTCAGCCAGTTCTTCAAAAGCAATGTGTTTACTTAGTTCTGAAATAAGTCGATACAGTATGGCGCCAAATGGACCCAGAATAACAAACCAGAAGATGGTGGCAAATATACGTTCGTTGGCAATATACAAAATTGCGTGAGTGACATCACTGATTTGTTGATCGGGTGAGGTTGAAGCAACAGAATCGGTAATGGTACCGGCATAATGCAGAGCTTCATCTTCATCACCTAAAGTTCTTGCGTGTATATAGGCTTCAATATCGCTGCTTAAACAGGCGGGTCCCAGGCAGTAAATAAAAATGATAATGCCAAAAATAAAAGCCGGCAAATTAAACAGGAAATCGTGTAATAGAATTTGTACGCCCAGTAGCAGCGACAAGGGAAGGGCAAGAATGATAATAAATTGTAATGGTGGCATGCGTTTGCCAGTGAAACGTCGAATACTCGAGACGTAAAACTCAAACCAGGCCATGTCGCGTAAATCGTGTAAATGACGAAAAGTACGATCAAGGAACAGACCAATAATGATTGAGATTAGTGCCATAATTTAATGGTTAATGGTTAATGGTTAATGGTTAATGGTTAATTTTGTCATTGTACTAATGGCATGAGTAATTACAGAAGTAATTTTTGTTTTTAATCACTAATAATTAACAATTAACCATTAATCATTGCTTTTTTTAGCTTATGCCAGTTAAAACCGATACCCGGATCTTTTTTTCGGCCTGGAGATATATCACTGTGACCTGCAATGTTATCGGCAATAGCAGGGTAGGTTTTTTGCAATGAGTTGACCAATAATGCTAATTGCTGATATTGAACTTCTTCAAAATTATCGCTATCAGTGCCTTCCAATTCGATACCAATAGAAAAATCGTTACAGCAATCCCTCCCCATATAAGTAGACTGACCAGCGTGCCATGCACGTTCATGGAATGGTACAAATTGTATGATCTCACCAGTACGCTTAATTAAAACATGGGATGAAACTTGCATTCCAGTAATTTCTTTAAAATAGGGGTGTTTGTTTTTATCCAGCTTGTTTTGAAAAAAATATTCAATTGAGTCGCCACCATATTGCCCCGGTGGCAGGCTGACTGAGTGGACAACGATTAAATCAATAGTGGTGTTTCCTGGACGCACGTCTCTGTTGGGCGATAGACATTGTATGCATTGGTCCAGGAGCCCCGTTGTCATGTCTATGTTCATG
>CAZALW010000505.1:0-1707 GCA_964485705.1 uncultured Thiotrichaceae bacterium | reverse complement strand
TAGCAAGGCGACCTTTAGGGCCTAATACTTCTCGATGATTAGCGAATCCAACTTTGTTACTGCCATTACTAATAGCGTGATTGTTTACTCTTATTATGGTTCCCGTTGTTGCTGGCTTGCTAACTGGTTTATTGTTTTCCACTAAAGACGCGACCTTATTATTGTCAGCAATTGTTTGTAACTTTATTATCTGCGGCTTCTGTTTTATTTTTTTAACAGTCAGGTACTTATTCGGGATAGATTTTTTGAGTGATTCATTAACACGAAGCACTTCAAGTCTTGTCTGGCGTATTGATTCTAGTTTTATAATGTGATTGTGTTTTTTTACAGCGTCCTTTCTGTTTTTTTCTGCACACCAATATTTACGATCCGCCCACGGTTGCGTCAGGTTGCGCTGTGTCTCATTACATTGCTTGATGCCAACAGGAGCAGGAACATGAACAGACGCTGGTTTAATTTCATTTTTGGCGCACGATGAAACAAATAGTGCTGCTACTAGAAAGGCAAAATATTTCATCATCAATCACCTGTACGACATAGGTTTGCTGCTATGCCATCCGATAAACGTACTGCCTTTATACAGGCAGGAAAATTAATACTGGCTATGCGCCATCCAGCGCGAATATCACCGATGTTTACAATCGATGTTTCAGTTTCACCGGATGTGGATGTTTCCAGTACAGCACTGTTTTTGTTTCCCCATTGGTCAATAGATAACAAAGTAAACGGTGGTCGTATTGCCCGTTTCGTTACTTTCTTTTTAGCCTTTAAGGATAAGACTGCTGTTTTTTTCGCTAACGATGATAATGATGCATACAGAGCATGCAATTTCGCTACTTCTTCTTGAATACCACTCAGGCTATTATTAATGCTATCTATAGCATCGTTGTTATTATTGATTTTTTCGTTTAGCGACAAACGATCATCTTTTGCATGACTAATAATAAGATTGACCTCATCAACATTACGCGCTAAACCATCAAAGGATGCACCTAACTTAACAATGGCCTCATCATCAATGACCTCAACAGGTAGTGCGTCCATATCAACAATCAATGGTTCTGTGCTTTCAATAATGTAATCATCTGCCAGTACATTTATTTCAGGAAAACTTTCATCACTAATAATAGAGTCACTTGAAGACTTAACTGATTGATACAACCCATAGCCAAAGTACCCTCCTATAACAATGGCAACGAGAAAAACAGGTAAGCCAAGTTTTATAGCCAAAGGAATATCATGCTTAACTTCGGTTTCTTTAACCTCTGGTATATCGGCAGACACATCAACGGTATTATTTACATCACTCATTATTGTTTTCCTTAAAATACTTTGCCAGCAAATTAAAACTGCCGCCTTTATCAATAATGAATACACGCGGTTTAAGCATCGCCATATCTTGCAAGAGCTTGTAATTGATGGCTGCCGACATGCCTGCACCAGTGGGGGCAAAAATCAATGAGTGCCTCGCCTGCGTTCTATCAATTGAGCCAAAGGTAATCGGCCCACCTTTGCGATTAATGAATAACGTATCATTGCTATTATTTTCATCACCCATTATTACTGTCCTTTATTTAGTCGTCGGTGTTGTGGATGCATGGATGTTGTTTACCGCTTGCTGTAATCGCTCTGCACGTTCTTTATCAGACCCACTATTGTATTTATCCAGTAATTCAAATGAGACAAGACGATGCACCGGGTCTACGA
>CAZALW010000504.1:0-1714 GCA_964485705.1 uncultured Thiotrichaceae bacterium | reverse complement strand
AACCGGCGTGTTTTTTACGTCCGCTTTTATTGACTTGTTATGCTTTTTTCTACTACTCTCAATTTAAATAAAAACTAGCGGCGATACATGAAATTTATTACTAATTTTTTTTACTTGTTCAATATTTAATGTTCTTTTTCCTGTTAATATTTCAGAAACAACACCTTGGCTTCCAATTTCTTTTAAATCCGACTGTTTCAAACCATGCTCTTGCATGAGATACTTTAAAGCCTCAATAGGAGATGACTCATTTATTTTATATTCGTGGGTTTCATAATTTTCTATTAAATTACCAATTATTTCCATTACAGGCGCTAATTTATGATTTTGTTTATTACCGACTTCGTCAATTAGATTATCCAGTGTTTTCACTAAAGCTTGATAATCTTTTTCAGAATGTGGCACTGAAAATATAGCTTTTACAGTAGGCCATGCCTTTGATATGTTTTCTAATTGACTATTCATAATTCTTTCCACTTTTCTTTATCATATTCTTTATGTGTTAAAACATACCGAATATACAAACATTGAGTATTGTAATGTACGGCAGCAATTAATCTTATTTTATTACCACCAATATTAAATACTGTTAAGTTACCAACTTTATCCGCACTTGGGAATATTTCTCTTAATTTTGAAAAGCTGGTTATTTTGCTCTGTTTGACTATTCGATACCATGCGTCTAAGGGTGCAGCAGTGTTAGGGTGTTTTTCGGAAAAATCGAGCAATCGCTTGCGTGTAATAATGTGCATAGCCAACAATATATCTCATATTGAGATTTAATGCAAGTGGTTTTTCAGTGGTTCTTTTCTTATTTTTTTATGCATAACGTTTGAAATAACCGGCGTGTTTTTTACGTCCGCGTTTATTGACTTGTTAGGCCGTTCCCTATGAATAGGTTCATTGTCATAGGATATATTTATTAAGTTTATCATTGGATTTCATTGTTTTTTAAAGCAGTTTTTCAACTAATGTTTTCACTTTTTTCTGCACCCCTTCCGGTAATGCTTGATGAGACTCTTTGGCAATTAATCCGATAAATAGCGTGCCAACTGTGTCCGCACCTATAGATTGCGCAGTCTTTTTAAGTTGCTTATGGGTTCCATACATTAAGCGCCCAATAATTCCAGGGGCTGCACATGAGGAAACTAGAATTGCTTTTTTCTTTGGCACGTTTTCTTTTCTAAGTTTGGGAGAATTTATGCCCCATGGCCAATAGGCATAAACGATCAGACGCTCCATAAAACGTTTATAAATCGCAGTGACCGAACCAAAGTTAGTAGGTGAGGCGAGAATATAGCCGTCCGCCCGTTCTATTTTATTGACCAATTCCTCCATCCCATCATGCTGTACACACTTACTGGGTGAATCACCTGTTTGTTGTGTGCACTCTCGGCAATTAAGGCAAAACTCAATAGGGTATTCACGTAACAGGATAATCTCAACTTCTGCACCGGCCGACACTAAAGCCTGAACTATTTTATGGACAGCTTGATCAGTAATACCATCATCTCGATATGAACCGTTAATTGCGAGTATCTTACTCATGATTATGTCTCAATTAATCTTCAACTCTTTCCCAAGTTGATAAGTAGTTCCATGTATTTTCTTGGCCTAACGAGTCTGTAGAAAAACCCCAAAATTGTCGAATTTAAGCAGTTTGAAAAAAAGCATAAAAGCTTAAGTCTATATATCACTTTGATTTCAACATAGT
>CAZALW010000503.1:0-1734 GCA_964485705.1 uncultured Thiotrichaceae bacterium | reverse complement strand
AACAGACTGATGATATTTATCAGATAAGCGATCACATCCTTAAACGTGCAAGGCTTGCAGGTCACAGTCACACAGGCGCGTTGTTTTCATTTTCAGATGATCTGCCGGCGTTGATAAAAACACTGGATATGATGTACGTCAATAAAGCATTATTGTTAAGCACAAATGTGCCTGATAACATTGTCTGTCGCGTTGACCGTGAAGATATGCTGGAATTACTCGGCAATCTGCTGGATAACGCTTATAAATGGGCGACACATAAAATCACGCTGTCTGTACATATCGATTCAGATCTTCATATTTGCATAGAAGATGATGGTCCTGGTGTTAACCCAAAACAAATAAGTGAGCTATCTAAAAGAGGTGTTCGTCTGGATGAAAAAATACATGGACATGGATTCGGTCTGGCGATAGCGGCTAATATTGTCAACGACTACAGTGGTAATATACATTTTAAACATTCTAATAATCTCGGTGGTTTTAGAGTTGACATAAAATTGCAGCTCAGACATGTTTCATGAAAGGCGATGTTTAAACCGATCATTTTCGTAAAACAGGCTCACTAATCGCCTCAAATGATCGGAAAATCTGACTATAAAAGGTTTTTCCACGCAACGATCACCGACTCCAACAGGGGCTCCTGACGTATTAAAAATTGATGCAAATCAACATTATTTGCTGTCTGATGTAATAAGCTCAAATCAATTAGTCTATGTGCTGAGGGCATTACCATGTTTCGAATAACCCCATTATTTGCAACAACAATACTATTATTTGCCGTTAATTCTGCAAGCGGTGAGGAATCAGATAGCAACTCACCTAACACAAATAATTCTACTGGCGAGGATCTTCGCCAGCTGGTCTCGATGCCAGAGCAGACACGCCAGTTCATGCGTGAGGAAATGTTAAATCATCTTTCGGCTTTGAATGAAATCATTAGTCTACTAGCATCAAATAACCTTGGTGCTGCTGCTGACGTTGCAGAAACCAAAATGGGCAGGAGCACAATGGGGAAACACAGAGGTACAGGCATGGGGCCGGGCAGGTATATGCCACTTGAGATGCGTAACATCGGATGGGGTATGCATGATGCGGCGACTGAGTTTTCTCAGGTTGCTAAAAAAGGAGGCTTAGCAGACGCATATAATGCATTACAGAAAATAACAGCATCTTGTGTAGCATGCCATTATAGTTATCGCACACGATAATCTGTGAGGTACTAGCTACAGACCTTCGAGTTTATACAACGTAGTAGTAGCTGCGACCATTAGCGCCCTTTAAAAAACTAAAAACTTATCTGCAAATACGATAAAGACGCGAAAAATAAAAAAATAATAATGATGTAGCAGGCAAGAATAAAGCTTTTCTATTTCCGGCGTTTTTTGTTGTTATGTCAACGCAAAGCCAGCAACGCTATCACTTATTAACAAGACACATGGAAAGGATACCCTGTATTCAAGATGCGCCGTAAATACGTCCATGTAGGCTTGACTGTAGCGTCCATGCTACAGACAATCTTGAATACAGGGTATCCTTTCCATGTGCCTCAGTAATCTGTTGATCTATCTGAAAAAAATAGAAATAGATAACAGAAGTGATATTTGTATAATTAATTTACTATCACATCAGGATAAAGCCTATGAATGCTCAACCCCCTAAAGTCAGTAAAAACTATCTGATTATTTTATTTGTCTTTTTCTTTTTGCTGATTCTTTTTGCTTTGGTGATACCCGC
>CAZALW010000502.1:0-1735 GCA_964485705.1 uncultured Thiotrichaceae bacterium | reverse complement strand
AGCTGTTGTTTTACAATGAAAACACAAGCATAGCTGGCTTTCATGGCTAATCAGGAACCCTTTTAAAAAAGTTATGTTTTATGTTGCAAGTTTTAAGTAAAAAAAATACAACTTAAAACATAACGCTTATATCCATTATTTATAACCGATTTCGCAAATCCAGCATCGAAAAACCTGTTAACGGTTGTTCATAATTTTTTGTTAACGCCATCACCTTAAATCGCTCACCCATTTCTGATGGCAGGGTTAAAGTTTTTATTTGTTGAGAGAGTTTAATCTGTTGCTGTACATCATCCGTCACCTGCGATGCATGCAATTCAGAAAGCCCATTGGCTAACAAAAAGGCAGCCTGCGTAGTATAACCTGAAACTTCCAGGCCGACATCCACTGCACTGTAAGCCACGTCAGTATAGTTAACAAATGCTGTTATATCCTGCAATCCGGGCCACCACAAAAAATTTTCATGTGCTCGATGCTGGTAATAACACATCAAAGTGCCTTTGACCCGTTCAGGCTGATAATACTCATTTTCATTGTAGCCATAATCAACAAGCAGGATAAGCAGGTTATTTATGCTACTTTCAAGCCCAGATAACCAACCCGCAATTGCCGGATTGTATTCGGATTTATAATTTTCTGCAAACTGAATGTCACTTCGTTGCCCAATGTCTTCAATTTTTTGCACAACACGACTGTCTGCTGTGTGATAGCCGGAGACCAGCTTGCCTTTCTCAAAACCCACCATTAATGACTCAATTTTGCCTTCATTAACTATTCTGAAATTTTCAACCGGCATGGCATCAAGCACTTCATTGGCTACCACCACTGCACTGCTTATCTGCTCTGGCAGTTGATCCAGCCATTGCACAAGAGCAGATAAATGCCCTGCTTTTTGTTTGATGGTTTGTTCTTGCCTTTGTTTTAACTCGCTACTGAGTTCAATAATAAAATATATTTCTGGCAGGCAATCAAGTTTTTCCAGTTGCAGTAAGATATCAACTGCCAAAACACCGCTGCCAGCACCAAATTCAATAACATAAACCTTGTCACCACTAGCTTGCTCAAGATTTTCCTTTAAATTTTTCTCTAAGGTTTTTATGGCTTCTGCTATCTGATTAGCCAGACATTGCCCAAACAGTGGCGAGACTTCAGGCGCGGTAATAAAATCACCTTGCCGACCAAACTTTTGCAAGCCCCCGCTGTAATAACCCAAAGCCGGTTGATACAGCGCCATGTTCATAAATTCAGAAAATTTTATCCAGCCGTCTTTTTGTTTACAAGCAGCTTGAACATGCTGTTTTAACAACTGACTTTGTTGTTTTGCCTGTTCATCAGGTTCTGGCAGGACTTTAATGTTGTTATCTAACAATGGTTCAACCACATCTTGATTTGTGAGACTTAATTTATGAGAAGATAGGGATATCTTTAACAAGGCACAGTCCAATGCACAATTCTAACGCAAATAACTCAGCAGTGGCACAAGGAAGTGCCGTTAACGAACCTAAGGATGGACAGACAGAAACCAACAATACAAAATGCGCGTTGATAACAGGAGGCGCAAAGCGTATCGGAGCCGAGACCGTACGCTTGCTACATCAAAACGGATACCGGGTAATAATACACTGCCGTTTATCACGACAGGTTGCCGATGAACTGGCACAATCACTTAACAAGCAACGCCCTGATTCTGCAAAAGTCATTCAGGGCGATCTTAATGATGAAACCATTTATGACA
>CAZALW010000501.1:0-1756 GCA_964485705.1 uncultured Thiotrichaceae bacterium | reverse complement strand
TTGCAACCAGCGCCACCATGCCAACAGCAAGTATCGAACTGGAAAATAAAAAACCACGATCATCTTCAATTTCCATCATAATCGGCACACCGGTATATAAAAGCTTTACCGTATAAGCCAGTGCAAATAATCCAATAACAAAGTTCAACCATAATATAGGGAGTAACTGGACAAACCCAACAAGAAACAAAGGGGTTGCAATATATGCAGCAAGGCGAATACAGCGTGATAATTTTTGCTTAGCATTATAAGTCTCACCCATCCAGTGGATCATCAGACCCATGCTAAATACACCGACCAGCATGACAAGATAATAAGCAATGGCAATAGTTAATGCACTATCAGTCGACAATTTAACGGCTTCACGTGCACCAATCTCCCAACCGAACATCGTGGTCCCAAAATAACCGGAAACAGGCGGGATGAGTGCCATGATAAAAATATATCCGTAAAAACACTTTCCAACAGTGCATTTATCATCACGAATTTTCTTCCATGTTTCAGACGGGGTAAACAAGATTCCTACTAAGTGCGACAACATTGACAGTACCTCCAGTTATTATTATTTTCAGGACAACTTTCCACGAAAACTCTTTTTCAAGAAAGTCCTTACATAATACACTGTCAATTCATATTTTCAACAATTAAAAACCTTGTAATATATATTTATTTAAAACTTCAAAGCCATGACATTCATCAAGAAACAAGAATTTATTATGTGTGATTTGGCGGATTCAAATATCCCTGCAATCGCCCTGTAACAAGCACAGGAGCCAACCCTGCTGAGAATAAAAACCTCAGATGCATCACATTATTTATCGGATTCACGTTCCCCCACCATAACTTTTAACCTGTCCACGTCTAGAATAGTAATATGCCTGCGATCAACTTCGATAACCCCCTCATTCTGAAAGCTGGCAAATAAACGACTAACTGTCTCTACCGCCATACCAAGATAATTAGCGATATCCTGCCTTGGCATCATCAAATTAAATTCATTTGCATTCCAGTGGCGCTCTTCCATGCGTGCTGAAAGACTTAGCAAAAAACTGGCCAGACGCTCATCTGCCGTCATCTTACCAAGCAAAAGTAGCAACTTATGGTCCTTGCTCACCTCTTTACCCATGATGCGTCGCATCTGCTTTTGCAAGCCGGGTATCTTATTGCTAAGCATTTCGAGCTGATCCAGTGGCAACTCACAAACGCTGGCGGTCTCTAATGCCACCGCATTACAGGTGTGCACTTCATCAGCAAAACCGTCCAGACCAAGTAGCTCACCGGCCAAATGAAAACCAACAATCTGCTCATCACCATTGGCACTTTCTGTCATGGTTTTTATACAACCCGAACGCACCGCAAAAATCGCCATTGCCTTATCGCCATCGTGGTACAGGAAATCATTTTTGTGTAGCGACCTGGGCTGCTCTACCACTGCATCCATATTTACCAACTCTTCATCAGTCATGCCATGCGGGAAACAAAGCTCACGCAGGTTGCAATCCTTGCACCGGACTTTTAAACAACCAACATCAATACGATTTAAAGCGCTCATAGTTTAAGATACAACCTTCGGTTTCATAGTTTTTGGTTAAACAGAGCAAATCATTACCCTTCAAACCTTTATAATTATAATTCATTTATGTCCATGGAGGGACGGCCATGTTTGCAATTATAGCGCAAGTAGCCATGGATGGCGGTACGATTATCTCCAGGGATGGAGTGTATGCTGAAAATTGTCAGGAACAATTTCAGCGCA
>CAZALW010000500.1:0-1779 GCA_964485705.1 uncultured Thiotrichaceae bacterium | reverse complement strand
CCGTCACCCATTATAAAACCGGGGTAAAGTTACGCTGGCTGCTTGGTGACCTCGACAATCTTTATTTAACACTGAGGGATAAACAGACCTCTTTTAAAACGAAAATCAGAGCAATACTGCACTTTTTTACACCTTCGCCGTTTTCTACCCGGCATGAGGTAAACCGTATTAGCGATATGAAACCTTTCTGGTTTGAGTTACGGCAATACATACGAGATCTTCGTGGTCAATAAGATGAGACCTTTGCACGCGTAGAGGCACATGGGTGTAACGTTCACGAACACAACTTTTGTCTTACTGTCATCTCGACCAGAGGGAGAGATCTTGATCTACTGCGGTATAAGATCTCTCCCTCTGGTCGAGATGACAGTAAAATTTAGCTTTTAAGCTCTCCATCCTTTGATTCGTAAACACCACATCCATGTGCCACTACTCGCGCAAGGGTCTCAAGATATATTTACACACAGAGCGAAGCATTGGTTAATCCTGACTACCTTCTATCTATATAAATCGATCATATAGCCGGGCATAAGCATCAAGCATCACCTGTATATCATAAGTTTCAATAGCATAAACTTTTGCGTTATTTGCCATGCTGATTTGTAATTTAGAATCTGCAGCAAGCATCTCAATCGCCTCTGCTATGGCGGCAGGATTACCAACTTCGGTCAGTATCCCATTCTCTCGATGGCTTATCAGGCTCACATAACCACCGCATCGTGTCGCCACCATCGGCCTGGCTGCCACCATTGCCTGTATCGCAGAAAGCGGCAAACCTTCTGATATTGATGTCGACAAAAATATATCAATATTCGCAAGGAAATCTGCAGCATCATCGATAAAACCCAAAAACTGCACTCTTTCCTCAAGACCCAGTGTTTTGCGCAAAGCCAGCATCTCATCAAACAACTTGCCTTTACCCTGGCCTGCAATAACAAACCGATAAGAATGTGAACTCTGCTTGAGTAGATCAGCTGCCTTTAATAACAAATCATAACCTTTGGCGGGTCGGATATTACCCAGGCTGCCTATTATGATGTCGTCTTCATGCCAGCCGTATTTCTGCCTGAGGTCATTAGAATGCGGTCGCACAAAGGCTGCGGTGTCGATACCATTATAAATAACCGCGGTCTTGTTTTCCTTAAGTGAAGTTCGACTAATAATATCCTCAAGCAAACTGTCTGTCACCGCAACGATACAGCTTGCGCCGGCATTAATTGCAGCAAATTTAAGCCTTTTTAAACGCTCATTTTCACCGATATCGACAACACCATGAAATGTTGCAACAACTGGCGTACTCGTTAACAAACCGGCTAATGAGCAATATACATTTGCGCCTAACAAATGCGACTGGATTAAGTCTACCGATTCATCTCGTATAATCTTTCGTAAGCCGGACAGATAACGAAAATTAAAAGAACCTTTAGCATCAAGCAAAACAGGTTTAATGCCCCTGCGACAGAGCTCTTCATAAACCCAGCCCTTACCGCGAATGACCACTACTGAACGGTATTTATCTTTAGGCAAACGTGTTGCCAAATCGATGAATACGGTTTCGGCACCTCCAGGACCCGTGGTATCAATTATATGCAATATGGTTTTCATGAATATATCTTTTCCCTGTAAAGTGGACTACATTATAGTAGATACCTGCCGTGAACCAGCCAAAAACTATCCGACATGAACGTCAGAAACAATAACCTAAAACCGCAATCTGTTAAACAACAAATAAAACAAAACATCAAACGAAGTCTGCAGCATGTCGCGGCTACATTTGGA
>CAZALW010000499.1:0-1782 GCA_964485705.1 uncultured Thiotrichaceae bacterium | reverse complement strand
GGCGGTGGCTGTGTCGGTGGCCGTCAAGCACATGCTGGCGGCGGCGGCGGCGGTGGAGGCGGCGGTGGTGGCGAAGGTGGCGAAGGTAGCTTTGGTGGCCGTGGAGGTTATGGTGGCGGTGCTTCTATCGGCATCTGGATGCATGCCATTGTCAGCAGTGAGCTGATTGCTAATACCATCACAGCTGGAAGCGGTGGTCTGGGTAATCAAGGCGGTACTGGCGGTACTGGAGGTAGTGGCGGGGCAGGCGGTTCTGGTGTAGCTGGAGATGATAAGGGAATCCTTGGGAATGGCGGTGGCGGTGCTTCTGGCCGCAGTGGTGGTAGAGGTGGTAGCGGTGGTTATGGCGGTGCGGGCGGTGGTGGGCCGAGCTATGGCGTTATCTTTGCTGCCGGTATGGAACCAACACTAACCGGCAATACCATCAATAGTGGCACTGGTGGCGCGGGTGGCAATGGCGGCTTCCGAGGCAATGGCGGTGATGGTGGTTACAGTTATGCGCTGTATGACCGCGATCCAAATGATGCCTTATTTGCCACGCTCAATCAAAACACATTGACAAATTCTACCCCCGGTAGCGGCGGCACCAGTAGCGCAAATGACGGTGCCAGCGCTGGCAGTGATGGAGCAAGTGGTGGTAAAAACTGGCAGTAAGGTGTGGCGCTATAGCATTGCAATTCATCTCGCATATCAGAGGGCACAGCTGGAGTCTCTAACTCGAAAGGTAGAGGGATAATTTGATTTTATAATTATCAGCGGCTGTAATCTGCATTTTGTGTCGTTGAATATGACTTTATCTACAAAGGCATATTCGACGACTGAATCTAAAGTCGAAACCGACATCATTGATTATCTCTATTCAGTAATAGCTTTATCTGTGTAAATAATATTGCGTGATAGACCGTATCAGCATTCATAATTTGTTTTATAGCAGGCCGCATCCTAAACTTTAGACAGTGCTTAATAAAGCGCTTTGCTTCAGCTCAATAGACCTTCTGGTTTCATATTATGAGATGAAGAATACCTGATGGTTGCAGGCAAAAATGAACAAATCTAATAAAACAGTTGCAGTGATAATGTAGAACAAGGAGGGAATGATAATGACTAACAATAAATTCTTTTTAATTAGCCTGCTTTTGCTAACAGGATTATTTTTTCTACCAGTAAGCGGTGTCATAGCGGGTGATGATGAACAAACGACATTTCTTAATAACTGGAGTAAGAAGCAAATGTTTGAGCCTGGTAATAGTTTGTTACGTGCAGAATCGAAAGGACGTATCACTATTGTGGAACGTGCTACCGATGTCCAGGTAGAACAGTTTATGGATAAACAATTCAATCGGATTGAAAATTTTATGTTTGTCTCTACTGTGATTACTGAAGAAAGTGGAGAGATTGCCTATGATGAAAATACCGGTGATCCTCAAGTAGAAGACGACGAATGTGGTTAACAAACCGCATTAGCAAAGAATATATGGTGTCGGGAGCGTGCAACCGGTTGGACAAATCGTTTCGTGATGTGATGGATTACGGTTCGGCTTATAAAATTTCTGGCGCCATATTCTAATTCTCTGTCATTGATGTTGGTTATATCAATGACATCAATTACTCATTTAAAAATAATGAGAAAAATGAGGCATTCTTAAGCGCGAGAAGTATAAAGCGGTTTTAGTGCAGAATTGGGGTTGTCTCGCTGCTGGTTTACCTCGTTACCACGCACTGCGTGGTAACGAGTCTGTAGAAAAACCCCAAAATTGTCGAATTTAAGCAGTTTTGAAAAAA
>CAZALW010000498.1:0-1788 GCA_964485705.1 uncultured Thiotrichaceae bacterium | reverse complement strand
GGTACATCTTGGTAAATATTTTCATCCGATAGTGCCCCCCAAAAGCGGCACAAATTTGACTTTTTCGACCTGCATCGATGAAATTTCCTCTTCTGTTTTCTGCAATAAATGAAGTTGCTGGTCACCGTTGGCCTCCGTCACCGGGATCACCATGCGGCCACCGATGGCTAATTGATCGAGTAAGGGTTGCGGGATTTGATCCGGGGCGGCAGTGACTATAATCGCATCAAATGGCGCTTCACTTTCCCAGCCGAGATAACCTTCAGCATAACGGTAGCTCACATTGTGTAAATTAAGTAACCTGAAACGCTCTATGGCCTGCTTTTGTAAAGGCTGAATGCGTTCAATGGTATAAACTTTTTTGGCAATTCCCGCAAGTACACAGGTCTGATAACCGCAACCTGTGCCTATTTCCAAAACTTTGTTCATCTCACCACTCATCACCAATAACTCGGTCATTCTAGCGACAATATAAGGCTGAGAAATAGTTTGTCCCATTCCGATGGGTAAGGATGTATCTTCGTAAGCTCGATGAGATAAAGCTTCGTCGATAAAAATATGCCGAGGTAGTTTTTCCATCACCTTTAACACCGAAGGTTCGAGGATCCCTTTATCTCTAAGCCTTTGGATCAGACGACTTCGGGTTCGCTGTGAAGTCATACCGATACCGGACAGATTTGTTTTTAACATTTTATTTTAATGACCATTTCTTTTTATTATTGAAGTCTCGATATCCACTCATTGACTGAATTAAAACTCTGATACGCAGTAAAGTCGACCACCAGAGGAGTAATAGAAACAAATCCCCGAGCAATAGCATCAAAATCGGTTCCGTCACCGACATCTTGTGGCTCACTCGGTGGCCCCAACCAATAGACATCGCGCCCTTTTGGATCGGTTGCGGGGATTATAGTATCAGCTCTATGACGACAACCCAACCGGGTTAAGCGATAGCCTTTAATTTCTGATATGGGTGCATCAGGTACATTGACGTTTAAAATAATATTAGAGGACAGACTAAATTCTTTTAGTCTGTGCAACATCTTGGCCATCACCAGAGCAGCCGTTTGATAGTGAACACACTCAGCACTGGCGAGTGAAAGCGCAACCGCCGGAAACCCCATGCTTCGACCTTCCATTGCCGCAGCAACCGTTCCTGAGTACATCACATCATCACCCAAATTTGCACCTCGATTGATCCCGGAGATAACCATTTCGGGTTTTTGTTGCATCAGTCTATGCGAACCCAGGTGCACACAATCACAGGGCGTCCCCGTGATTGAGTAATACCCATTTGCGAGTTTTTTACAACGCAGAGGCACATCCAAAGTCAAAGCATTGCTACTGCCGCTTCGATTTCTGTGCGGAGCAACCACAGTTACCTGATGTTGTTGAGCAATATGCTTTGCCAGAATATTGATCCCTGGCGCATAGATGCCATCATCATTACTAATGAGAATATTAATGGGTCTATTCATGATTTGGGATGTCCGTTGCCATTGCTGGCCGTTACAACACTGTCTCTCACATCAAACAATCGGGCTGCATCCTTGACTATAAACAACTCGCGTAACAAGGATGTGGCAAAACTGCCAGGAGGCAAGCTAAATTCAATCACCCGTTCATTTCCTTCCGCCGCAGTGATCGAAAAGTCTTGTGGAATGGCACGCATTGGTCGCCGTGCCGAAGAAATTTTTGTTCGGCTTAAACCTTCAATCCAGTGAGAATACTTTTTTATGACTCGATTTTCAATCACAAGTGCGTCGTCTTTTGCCTGTGAATTTTGGC
>CAZALW010000497.1:0-1795 GCA_964485705.1 uncultured Thiotrichaceae bacterium | reverse complement strand
CTTTAGTCTTTAGTCTTTAGTCTTTAGTCTTTAGTCTTTAGTCTTTAGTCTTTAGTCTTTAGTCTTTAGTCTTTAGTCTGATGACTAATGACTTATAACTTACGACTCCGCTTCATAAACAGGCAAACGCGAACAGATAGCCGTTACTTTTTCTCGAACGCTATCAACAATTGTCGAATCTGCTCTATCATCTTCAATACTGTCGATAATGTCGCACATCCAGGTTGCCAGATCAATCGCATCCTGTTCATTAAAACCACGTGTTGTCATCGCCGGGGTTCCAACACGAATACCACTGGTAACAAAAGGTGATTGCGGATCATTTGGCACTGCATTTTTATTAACGGTGATATGGGCTAAACCCAATTGTGCTTCGACCACTTTACCGGTGAGGTTTCTTGGTGTCAGATCCCACAGGAATAAATGATTGTCGGTGCCACCGGAAACAACTTTATAACCACGATCCAGCACCACTTTTGCCATCGCCCGGGCATTCACAATAACCTGTCTTTGATAACTTGCAAACTCAGGTTCCTGGGCTTCTTTAAAGGCAACCGCTTTAGCCGCAATAACATGCATTAACGGCCCACCCTGAGTACCCGGAAAAATTGCTGAATTTAATTTTTTTGCAATATCTGCATTTTTAAGTAATGAACTTTCACCAGCGAGAATAATGCCACCACGTGGACCACGTAATGTTTTATGCGTTGTTGACGTGACCACGTCTGCCACACCGACAGGGTTAGGATATAAACCTACTGCGATTAAACCGGCAACGTGTGCCATATCAACAAAAAGATAAGCACCACAGGAATCGGCTATAGCACGAAAACGATCCCAGTCCATCACCCGTGAATAAGCTGAGAAACCAGCCACAATCATTTTTGGTTTATGCTCATCGGCTAAACGCTGAACTTCATCATAATCAACCAGGCCGGTTTCATTATTCAAACCATACTGCACTGCATGGTAAATTTTGCCTGAGAAACTCACATGTGAACCATGGGTAAGATGTCCCCCATCTGCCAATGACATACCTAATACCGTATCACCAGGTTTACATAACGCCATGTAAACCGCAGCATTGGCCTGTGATCCAGAGTGTGGTTGGACATTGGCATATTCTGCACCGAATAACTGTTTAACCCGTTCGATTGCCAATTGCTCGGCTACATCCACATTTTCACAACCGCCATAATAGCGACGTGCAGGATAACCTTCGGCATATTTATTGGTTAATACCGATCCCTGTGCCTGAAGCACACGCTGACTGGCATAATTTTCAGAGGCGATCAGCTCAATATGCTGTTCCTGACGCTTAACCTCATGCTGCATTGCAGACCATAAAGCTTCATCGTAACCTTCAATTTTTGTATCTTTGGAAAACATTACCACTCCTGAAAACCATGTGTCCCTCTACAACCGACATGAACCAGCGTAGCTTGACATCGTTATTTTGAAAACCGCGCAATCTTAGCAAACAAGCAGCATGGCTGTATATCAATAACTTACTGATAACGCTGGAGAATGGTTTGGAAAATCTGGAGAATGGTTTGGAAAATCTATTTTGAATGGAGGTGAATGCGCTATTTTTCAGAAGGTCGATAACGCGCCAAAATATATATAACTGATTGAAATTCAATAAAATAACACTCCCGCAAACAGTGCGGGAGTGTGTACAAGTCTACTTCCAGAACTGCCAAAAACTTTTTTCTTTCTCTACCACTTCTGATTCTTTTGCCGTATCAACTGATTCTTTTGCCTTATCAACATCTGCATTAGCTGAATCTACTGA
>CAZALW010000496.1:0-1798 GCA_964485705.1 uncultured Thiotrichaceae bacterium | reverse complement strand
TGGAGCTGGATAAATCAGTTATGCGTGAATCGGTTAATAAGTTGTCAAAAGGCATGACTCAAAAACTGGGTCTGGCATCGTGTTTGTTAAGCGGTAAATCCCTGTTGATTTTAGATGAACCCATGAGCGGTTTAGATCCCCGGGCTCGTGTGTTATTTAAAAAGCAGTTGGCGCAATTAAAACAACAGGGCGTGACTGTGTTTTTTAGTTCTCATGTACTCGCTGATGTCGAAGAGATGGCAGACAACATGGCGGTATTGCATAACAGTAAGATTTATTTTTCAGGCTCACCGGAAGCGTTTAAAAAACAGTATAAGGCGGAGAATGTTGAGCAGGCTTATATGTCTTGCATTGAAAATAAAGTCAGCGGTTAGTGTTACTACCTGTTACATTGCCGTTTATGCTGTGGTTCAAGATGCAGAAGTTACGAAAAACCTGAAGACACGCCAAAATTTGCTAAGATAAGGTATTTGGAATAAAATGTAAAAATTCTATTCAGAAAATACATGCCTTTACTCAACCACTATGCACTGAAAGTGCATAGTTTTAACTAGCGTACTGGAACAATAAAAAGTTTTCACAATACAAAAAATGCCAGCAATAAGTAGATTTTTAGGAATCATCATAGCCATGTATTGGGATGATCATGCGCCACCACATTTCCATGCAAAATATGGTGAGTATGAAATAACCGTTAATATTATTACTGGCGTGGTTGAAGGGAAGTTTCCTAAAAGAGCGTTACGTCACGTTTTAGAGTGGTATGAGTTACATAAAGCCGAATTGCTTATAGGATTGGGAGTTATGTGAACAAAATGAAATGCCGAACCCTATAGAACCATTGGAGTAATGTATGTTTTTACATATTAAAACAGCAAAATATTTAAAAGATTATAAAGTTGAAGTGTTGTTTAATGATGGTAAAGAAGGCATTGCTGATTTGTCAGATGCTTTAAAAGGTAAAGTGTTTGAACCTTTAAAAGATAAAGAAAAGTTTTCATTACTTAAAGTAGATAAAGAATTAGAAACCATTGTTTGGGAAAACGGAGCAGATTTAGCGCCAGAGTATGTTTATTTTCAGGCATTTAAAAATAATAAAGAGCTAAGACCATTATTTGAAAAATGGGGTTATTTAGCGTAACTAAATTTCAAGTTCCTTGATTTTTCTAGTCAAGGTATTCCTTCCCCAACCAAGCAATTTCGCCGCATCATTTTTTCTGCCACTGGTTTTTTCTAATGCCGCATTGATTAACACTTTTTCAACTTCACAAATAATCTGTGTCGCTATATCTGTTTCGCCGATTAGTAATTGCTGTTGTACTTTAGTGGCGAGTTTTTGTTGCCAACTTTCGCCCGATTCTAAGCCTGCTCCTGCAAACGCTGTGGTGTTATTTTCTGCCTGGCTTGTAGTTAAATTTGCAGCAAGTAGTTCTGCAGGTAAGTCAGATAAATGTACCACCTGACCGGGTGTCATCACCGCTAGCCAGTGGCAGGTGTTTTCGACTTGTCTTACATTGCCCGGCCAGTTAAGCGAGGCAAGGTAGTTCATGGTGTCAGCTGCAATGGATTTCGTTTCTGTGGTCTCATCCTCCAGATTAAGCTCTTTTACCGCTCGTTGTAAAAATAACCTAAATAAAGCAGGGATGTCTTCTCTGCGTTCGCGCAACGCAGGCAGGTGAATACGAATGACATTTAAACGATGAAACAGGTCTTCGCGGAATAATCCTTTTTTAACATGTGCATCAAGATTCTGGTGAGTGGCAGCGATGACACGGACATTGACTTTAATGGGTGTGTG
>CAZALW010000495.1:0-1799 GCA_964485705.1 uncultured Thiotrichaceae bacterium | reverse complement strand
ACTTTTTTATAATTTGTTGTTGCAAAATCGGTGGAGTCCATATACGAAATGACAACATAACTTAATTATTGTTAACTTACTGGCATTAATACTGATGGCATCTTCTTTAATTTATCAGGCGCAATAATTAAACTTCAGACCTTGAGTATTTTATACAGTGAATTTTGTCACTACAGCAGTCTTCTATACCAGCATATTCTTCATCAGTATGCACTTTTTCCCGAGTCTGGCATTGGCCGAGAACAACACCGTTAATAACGGCGGCAGCGGCAGCATCATCACCGTAAGCAGTAGCAACGTCAGTGGCAGCGTCACTCTTGGCGGCGCGGTAGAACCCGAAAAAATCGTCAATCTCTCTGCCCAGATGCCCGGTGATGTCAGTTTTGTTGCTGGTTCGGAAGGCGATGCTTTTAACCGTGGTGACGCACTGATCGCTCTGGATACAAGCACGCTACTGGCAAAGCGTAAACAGCTTATGTCTCAGCTTGCCAGTGCTAAAGCAGCGCATCGCAACGCCATCATCCAATACAATCACGAACGGCTAAACCCCAATGCTCAGGCCAACGCCATGCTCGGCGGCGCACCCAGCCTGTTTGGCATGTTCGGCGATCCAATGCGATCCATTACCGGCCAGGGTGACCCGAATGTAGAACGCCACGCCAGCCTTTATGCCATGGGCGTACAAATTGAAACCGCGATTAACAGTGTCGACCAGGCATATGCCTCGTTGCGTGAAATTGACGTAGCATTGAGAAACGCCATCAGCTACGCGCCTTTTGATGGTGTTATTCTGAATAAAATGGTTGAAAAAGGTGACATTGTGCAGCCGGGAATGCCACTAATCAGTTTTGCTGACCTCACCCGCCTGCAAATTCGTGTCGAAGTGCCCACAAGATTACTCAAAGTCATCAAGGCAGGCGGACGAACCTATGCCAGGCTGGACGGCTCTACTGAGCAGATAAACGTATCCGTTGACCGTATTTTTCCAATGGCAGCAGCGGGGGGTCACACCACCACAGTCAAGTTCAATCTGCCGACAACTATCGACGCGCATTCTGGCATGTATGCCGAGATCATACTGCCTGATCCGAGTAACAACATTTTGGCACTACCCACTATTCCTTATTCTGCCATTGTCTGGCGAGGCAGCCTGCCAGCGGTGTTTCTAGTGACCGATGATGGCAGGCACAGACTGCGTCTAATCCGTGTCGATGAGCAAGTTACTGATGGCTACATCAGTGTTATTTCCGGCATCCGAGTCGGTGACCGAATTCTTGCTCAGCCCACAAACATTGCAGGTTCTGGCTCATAGAAACATCCACCCGTTCAGACACCTGACCAGGAGCTTGTCCGAGAAAAGAAGCCGTAGTGAGGGAAAGCCATTTTTAGGCATTTTTTTCACTGATTTGAGGCTAATAGTTGCGCTATTTAACGAAAATCAGGGGAAAAAAGGGCAAAAATGGGGTTTCCGCAGTAGGTTCTCTATTCTCGGACAGGCTCCTACCCAGTGAAAATCTTCGTCTCCGATAACATCACCCGTACAGAGCAATCATGAGCAAAACCGAACAGTTAACAGAAGACGAACCCGCCAGCAATAAACCAAACGACAATCTCGGTTCAGCAGGCAAACTCTGTAAAACCTTCATCAAGTCCCCTTTATCGCCACTGTTGTACATGGTGATGCTGTTTCTCGGTATTTATGGCCTGATTGCCACACCGCGCCAGGAAGACCCTGAAATATCCGTGCCCATGATTGATATTTTCTACCAGATGCCGGGCGCTTCTGCAGAACAGATTTC
>CAZALW010000494.1:0-1799 GCA_964485705.1 uncultured Thiotrichaceae bacterium | reverse complement strand
CAAAACTCTTCTGGAGTATAGGCGCACATTCAGGAATTGACCATATTTAACGTGGCGGAACAACTACTTATATTTTTCATTTCGTTAATTGCCAATCTGTTTTCGGCTTTAGTGGGTGGTGGTGCAGGGTTAATACAACTACCCGCACTTATTTTTTTAGGTTTGCCGTTTGGGCTCGCGCTGGCAACACACAAGGTTGCTACTATTGCATTGGGTTTGGGTGCGACCGTGCGTCACCTGAAAGATAACCGGATAGAACGGGACTTTGCGTTACTTATGATAATAGCGGGTTTACCCGGTGTTATTTTAGGTGCCAGCTTTATTCTTCAGGTGCCGGAGCAGATAGCAACAACCGCTCTGGGATTATTAACCATGGCTCTGGGGATTTATTCTTTTGTTTCCCCAGAATTAGGACAGTGCTACCAAATAAAAAATCGCCATGCCAAAGGATATTTCGTCGGTGGTCTGGTTTTATTTGTGATTGGCATTCTCAACGGATCACTCACCTCCGGTACAGGTTTATTTGTTACCCTATGGTTAATACGCTGGTTTGGCTTTGATTATAAACTGGCTGTGGCTTACACCCTGGTATTTGTCGGTTTGTTCTGGAACAGCTCTGGTGCGATTACTCTGGGTTTGCTTGGTGATATTCATTGGCTGTGGATCCCCGCTTTACTGCTAGGATCCTTTATTGGTGGCTACCTGGGCGCGCACCTGTCCATTGTTAAAGGAAACCGGCTGATTAAACGGAGTTTTGAAATAGTGACGTTTTTGATTGGTTTAAAGTTGGTGTTTGGCTAACTTTAAATGGTCTGGTTAAGTAGATCAGCTAGATATTAATCGTTGCATAAGTTTTCGCTGTATATTTTTGTGACTGTCGGTAGCATGGACGCTACCGTCAAGCCTATAGGGATATATTTACGGCGTGTCACAAAAGTATACAGCGAAAACTTATGCAACGATATAATATATCGGCTAGATACAGCGGCTAAATAAACCGGCAATAATAAAAATCAAACCCCATAGCGACGACGATAAGATTGCATCGCGTCAAGGTGCTGGCCAAAAGTCGTGTCTCCTGCCAGATAATCAATCAAATCTGCCATGGTTATAATGCTAAATACCTCAATGCCATAGTCTCGATGCACCTCCTGAATTGCCGATAGTTCACCCTGGCCTTTTTCCTGTCGATCAAGTGCAATTAAAACCGATGAGGGTGTCGCTCCTTCTGCCTGAATAATATCCACCGCCTCACGAATCGCCGTTCCTGCGGTAATGACATCATCAACAATCAACACTCTGCCGTTTAAATCAGCACCAACAATCAAGCCACCTTCACCATGATCTTTGGCTTCTTTTCGATTAAATGCATACGCTTTATCAATATCGTGATTGGCCGATAAAGCAAATGCAATAGCCGCGACTAAGGGAATGCCTTTGTATGCCGGGCCAAATAGTACATCGTAATTTATTTCATTTTCAATGATGTTCTGCGCATAACAACTGCCTAGCTCCGCCAGTGCGTAACCACTGTTAAATAAACCCGCATTAAAAAAATACGGGCTGATGCGACCGGATTTAAGGGTGAATTCACCAAAGCGCAATACCTGGTATTTGATTGCCAGATCGATAAAGCGTTTTTTATTTTTTTGCATATTTCACCTGTTTTTATCAGACGGTGTTAGGCATGGAATGACCGGTTTCGACACTTAGCAGACATTGCCAAAGCTGAAAAGATTTAGTCCGCAAAAGACGCGAAAAAAGCAAAAACAATAATGGGTTTATAGACCAGAATAAAA
>CAZALW010000493.1:0-1806 GCA_964485705.1 uncultured Thiotrichaceae bacterium | reverse complement strand
GTAATCTCACCAATACAACTTAAACTTAACTGGTGTTTCTTTGCCAGTTTTTCTACATCGGCCTGGTACATCTCATTCACCGTGAAACATAACTCGTAATCGTCACCGCATGTTAATAACAGCGACCAGTCAGTTTTAGCACTATGATAGGTTTCAAAATAATAATGCGCTGATGGTGAAACGGGAATAGCTGGCAAATGAATATTCGCACCAACACAACTCGCTTTAATGATGTGTCCGAGATCAGCGACTAAACCATCTGAAATATCAATTGCACATTTTGCATATAAAACTAGCTCTTCTGCAAAGCTCACTCTAGCTTCAGGGCGATTTAATTTTTGAATGCAGGGCGATAAGCTTTCATCAGTTAGATTGTTTAATACGGCATGTAGACCAATAGCGGCATCACCTAATTCACCGGTGACATAAATCTTATCACCTGCTTCGGCTTTATCTCGCCGCATTATTCTATCTTTATCAGCAAACCCCATTGCCCCAACAGTAATAGACAGTTCGCCTTTTGTGGTATCACCACCAATTAAACTGATGTTGAATTTTGATAACACAAAATTGAATTGCTTTGAAAAACCCTGTAGCCAGCTCTGGTTAACGTTCGGCAATGTAATCGCTAACGTACACCATGCAGGTGTTGCACCCATGGCAGCAAGATCACTTAAATTAACCATAATGGCTTTATAAGCAATGTCTGCCGCTGGTGTATTTTTTGGAAAGTGTACGCCTGAAATTAGCGTATCCGTGGTTATCAACAGTTGCTTGTTGTCTGGCACACAAACAATAGCGCAATCATCACCACCAGCCAGCTCTACATCATCACGTAATACTTCAGGGCTGAAGTATTTTTCAATGATATCCCATTCACTATTCATAAGGGATTTGCAAGTAATGAATATACCCATATTGCGTAGGATTTTTGTTTCTGATTGGATTCTCTCAAGAGGAGCATAGTTATTCTACGCAACGATTGAGAGAATTCAAGCAGGAGCAAAAAGAGTAGTGCCACACGGATGTGGCGTTTACGAACCAAAGGATGGACAAGTAAGATGGGTATATTCATTGCTTGTAAGCCCCTAAGCAGGTGCCGCCCATAACCTGACCTGATTAGTCAGATTTGATCGACTGTATTTCGTTTTTTCGTATTTCTTTCGCCACTTTATCTAACACCGCATTAACAAAAGTATGACTGTTTTCAGCACAAAACTCTTTTGTGATATTAATGGCTTCATTTAACACCACTCGATACGGCACATCCAGGCGATTAATAAATTCATAACTTGCCAAACGCAATATTGAACGTTCAACCGGATCAACCGACTCTACACTGCGGGTCATGTATTTTTCGAGCAATGGATCTAACTCATTTATTTTTGATGCCACACCACTGACCGCTTCAGAAAAAAATTCTGAATCACACTGTGACATATTATTTTCGTCAAAAAACTGCTGTTTTATATCGGTAATACTATCGCCCGTCATTTGCCACTGATAAATAGCCTGCATGGCAAGGCGACGAGATTTACCTCGGGCTTTGGCTAAACCTTTCTTGCTCAACGTTTTATTTAAAACAGGTTCTTTTGATTCAGACATTTTTTATAAACAACACTACATTCAGAAAAATTTAAGCAAAGGATAAACTTAATCAGCAGCGCACTAAGCTAACTGTTGAAAAACATTGACCATTTCAATAGCGGCAGCAGCAGCTTCTGCACCTTTGTTGCCGGCTTTAGTGCCTGCACGTTCTATAGTCTGTTCAATATTTTCTGTGGTTAGAATACCATTAATGACTGG
>CAZALW010000492.1:0-1825 GCA_964485705.1 uncultured Thiotrichaceae bacterium | reverse complement strand
TTTTGCGTTCTTCGCGGACTAATGCTTTTAATTTTTAACGTCCGCTAATGACCGATTTCAGTCATTCACTTGAATAGCACCTGACACGCTTTGTCATGTTAAGCCTGAGTCACTACAATTAAGGCAGAAAACTACTGCCCATCAGATAACAATCAATCTCTCGCGCGGCTTCCCGGCCTTCGTTAATCCCCCAGACAACTAAAGACTGACCACGACGACAGTCACCAGCGGCAAACACGCCTTTTATATTTGTGGTGTATTTACCATGTTCCGCCTTATAATTTGAACGTGCATCGTACTCCATGCTTAACGCATCGCTGGCATATTGCTCAGGCCCTAAAAAGCCCATCGACAACAATACAAGCTCGGCCTGCCAAATTTTTTCAGTGCCTTCAACTTCTTCCATGCTCCAGTTATCATCAATTTTTTGCCAGCACACTTCAACCATTTTTACGCCAGCCACATTGCCATTACCATCGTCAATAAATTCTTTCGTCAAAATCCCGTATTCACGGGGGTCACGGCCAAACCGCTCGCTGCTTTCTTCATGACCATAGTCAACACGATGGATGCGTGGCCATAATGGCCAGGGGTTGTCTTCAGCGCGTTGTGCCGGTGACTGTGGTAGCAACTCGAAGTTAACCATCGATTTGCAACCGTGGCGTAACGATGTGCCGATGCAATCGGTACCGGTATCACCACCGCCAATGACGATGACGTTTTTATCTTTTGCTGAAATATAATTACCATCATTCAGGTCAGAGTCCAGCAAAGAACGAGTATTAGCGGTTAGAAATTTCATTGCCAGGTGCACACCTTTCAAATCACGACCGGGGACATTCAAGTCACGCGCTTTTGTCGCGCCGGTGGCAAACAATACAGCATCGTTATCACGCTGCAAGGTTTTAACATCAATCACGCTTTTAGAACTAGTGTCCGAGCCTGTATCAGAACCGCCGCCAACATCGGCATTAGTAATAAACTTCACGCCTTCTTCTGCCAATAAATCAACGCGACGTTGCACCACATCTTTACCTAACTTCATATTAGGAATGCCGTACATTAACAAACCACCTATTCGGTCAGCACGCTCATAAACAGTAACCTGATGCCCAGCTTTATTTAATTGTGCCGCTGCTGCCAGACCGGCTGGACCCGAGCCAATAACCGCAACTTTTTTACCACTGCGCTGTTCCGGTATCTTAGGCTTTATCCAGCCTTCGGCAAAACCTTTATCAACAATGGCATTTTCAATATTTTTAATGGTTACCGCTGGGTTGGTAATACCTAAAACACAGGATCCTTCACAAGGCGCGGGACACACACGACCGGTAAACTCAGGAAAATTATTGGTTTTATGCAAACGATTTAATGCAGTTTGCCACTGCTCAGTGTAAACCAGATGATTCCACTCAGGAATAAGGTTATCAACAGGGCAGCCGTTTTCGGACTGGCAAAACGGTACACCACAATCCATACAACGCGCACCCTGTGTTTTAAGGTGCTCAATATCATGCGTGCCGGTAAAGATTTCGCCATAATCTTTTACCCGCACACTGACTTCACGATACTTTTCAGTGACGCGATTAAATTCTTTAAAACCTGTAGGTTTACCCATGATGTTCTCTTTTCAGTCGAAAATGAAAAGTGAAAAATGAAAAGTGAAAAGTTTAAAAAACTTCGCTTCGCATTATCAGAATTCACAAATTACTTATTATTAGTTTTTTAAACATGAGTACTAATCAGTAGCAAAAAAACCAGCCACATGTTTTATACCTGATTTAAGGGCATCTCTATTAATTCATGATTGGCATCTTCGCACTTG
>CAZALW010000491.1:0-1838 GCA_964485705.1 uncultured Thiotrichaceae bacterium | reverse complement strand
ATACCATCGCGCACTTCAACTAAGCCGTGCGGCGGCTGGTTATCAAAATCGTTAGATTTCTACATAATCATAAACAAAAGGAGAATATAAAATGATATATACAGAGCTTCAAAAAGTAGAAACAAAAAATGGATATAAACTGTCTTCTACCTTTTACATTCCTGATGGTGAAATAAAAGGCGCTGTTCTTGTTGTGCCAGCAATGGGTGTCACACAGAAATACTATGCTTCTTTTGCTTCATGGTTAACGGCACAGGGTTATTTGGTTGCCACTTTTGACTACTCTGGCACCGGATTATCTCAAACTGGGAATTTACGTGACAGCAGCGTAACTATATCTGATTGGGCTAAATATGATTGCACTGCAATGATAGAAGCTATTTCTGTCAAAGCAGATGGAAAATCACTTTATTGGATAGGACACAGTCTTGGTGGACAGATTCTTGGGATGGTGCCCAATCTCAACCCTATTACTAAAGTCATAAACATTGCCAGTGGAAGCGGATATTGGCTAGAGAATGTGCCTTCATTAAAATGGCGCGCATGGTGGCTTTGGTATATCGTTGCTCCGTTGGCTACTAGAATTTATGGGTACTTTCCTGGCAAACGTTTGCGTAAGGTAGGCGACCTGCCTGGAGGGGTAATGAATCAATGGCGTAAATGGTGCCTCAACCCTGAATACATGGTTGGAGCTGAAGGCTCAGAAACAAGGGAAAAATATAGAGCAGTTGTTACACCAATAGCTTCCCTATCATTTACAGATGATGAATTAATGTCAAAAAAGAACATAGATTCTCTCAATAGTTTTTACGCAACTACTCAAATGAAAACAAGCCGTATCACACCCGAAGAAATAGGAACAAAACATATTGGGCACTTTGGTTTTTTTAAACCAAAGTTTGAGGAGAGTTTATGGGGAAATTATTTATTGCAGGAGTTACAATAATCTAACAAAGCAAATACACTCGGACAGTTAAAAGCGTCGCGCAAAAAACGCGCAACACTTTTAACTGCCGGTGATTTGCGACGTTATGCTTAATAATCAGAAGTAGTGCTTGACTTCTAAATTATACCCTACTAGAATTACTATTCTTTAATAATTACTAGGGAGGCTAAACCAAGTGGCTTTACCGTCAACTAATATAAATCATCCAATTGCACTTTCTCAACATGAAGCCAATATGCTTAAAGACGATAACATTACCATTTCTATAAAAAATGGTATCAGAAGAGTTGAAGGTTACAATAATGAAGGTCAGAAGGTGGTTATAGAAACAATAATACACGAAACTAACACTAATGGTTTTCAGCAAAAGATGATGTCTGTTTGTGATAATTTATCGGTTGATGATAGACGAAAGGTTGCTAAGACATTACGCAGTCAAGGACTAACCCAAGAAGAGATCGCAAAAAAACTAGATGTGTCTCAAAAAACTATATCAAATGATCTTAAAATTTAATTAAAGTGAGAAGTAAAAATGACAAAAAACAAATGTAGCCTTAAGGTTGTTAAAGAAGGCAAACGCCTTCATGGAACTGCTGCAATTCTGCACATGACTAGCCGTGAAGGCGGGTTTGATAAATGGCTAGAGGTTTACACAGAAAATGTTGCCAAAGAATCTGCAAAGAAAGCTATTTCTGATTTACTTAGCATCCAAGAAAAGCCACGGCTTAAAGTTGTGTGAGAAAATCTAGCATAACAAAAAAATCCAGCGGACAGTTTAAAGTGTCACGGTTTTTGCTATCCGCAAAAAGCAGTGCCACTTTAAACTGCCGCTGATTTAGGCGTTATGTTTACAAAATGGATTATAATGATTTTTATCATTGATGGTAATAAA
>CAZALW010000490.1:0-1839 GCA_964485705.1 uncultured Thiotrichaceae bacterium | reverse complement strand
TTATTGTTTTTGCTTTTTTCGCGTCTTTTGCGTTCTTCGCGGACTAACTCTTTTAATCTTTAATGTCTTCTATTGACCGAAATCAGAGATTCCTTAAATAAGCAAAGAATAGCCTAAACCAACAGCCGCACAGGCCGCAATCACGGTAACAATACCCACGTTATATCTAAACAATGCAATAAATGCTGCGCCGCCAATCAACGCCGAAAACCACTCAAAATGCCCATCAAAACCTTGCGGCCACAGCACATGGTAAGCAAAAAAAGTGGCAAGGTTAAGAATGACACCAACCACCGCTGCGGTTATACCGGTTAGCGGCGCGGTGAACTTAACATCATCTCTGGTCGCTTCTACAGCCGGACCACCTAGTAAAATAAAAAGAAAAGAAGGTAAAAAAGTAAATATGGTGGCAATAGTTGCACCTGCTGCGCCTGCTAACAGAAGAGAATCAGGGCCAAAAACTTCCTTTGTCCAGCCACCAACAAAACCAACAAAGGCAACCACCATAATCAGCGGTCCGGGCGTAGTTTCGCCCAGGGCAAGGCCATCAATCATCTGTGTACCTGTTAACCAGCCATACTGTTCCACACCGCCTTGATAAACATAAGGTAAAACCGCATACGCACCACCAAATGTCACTAATGCCGCTTTAGTGAAGAACCAGCCCATTTGTGTGAGTGTACCTTGCCAGCCATAACTATTGATTAACATAGCCATGACGACACCACCAATAAATAAGCCGATTAACAGAAAGGCAACAAATCGGCTCCACTTGAAACGTGCGTGTTCGGGGGCTGGCGTATCATCATCAATAATCGCAACCCCGTATGTTTCCTTTGACGCACCGTGACCCGCGCCCGCTTTAAAATGTTCTGGCGAATAACGTGAACCGATATAAGCAATAATACCAGCAGCTAATACGATGTAAGGAAAGTACACATCAAAAGCAAAAATAGCGATAAATGCCAGTACCGCCATAGCACGCAGTACATTATTGTTTAACGCTCTGGAACCGATGCGGTAAGCCGCAAACACCACGATTGCGGTAACCGCGGGTTTTATGCCATACAAAATACCGGCAACAGCGGTGACATCACCAAACACCAGATAAACCCAGGTCAGACCAATAAGAATAAACAGTGACGGCAGCACAAATAAAACACCGGCAGCAATGCCTCCCCATACCCCGTGCATTAACCAACCAATATAAGTAGCTAGCTGTTGCGCTTCCGGCCCCGGCAGCACCATGGTGTAATTGAGTGCGTGTAAAAAACGATGTTCAGAAATCCAGCGGCGTTTTTCAACAAGCTCCTGATGCATCATGCTTATCTGACCCGCAGGGCCACCAAAACTGATAAAGCCTAATTTAAGCCAGTAAAGAACCGCTTCGAGGAATGGAACCGGGGCAGGTTTTTTGCTTAGATCTTGCACGCTTGAGTTATCCGCTGTGTTTGAAGCCACTTGTGTTACCCTGAAAAAAATGAGCCGCTATTGTACACCAGACGGTAATCAAGACTCACGCGATAAATTAAGGGCTATCAGAGAAAAATTTGGAATGAATTTTTGAATGTGCGAGATCGATACATAGCAGACATTAAAAAAACATTAGTCCGCGAAACACGCAAAAGACGCGAAAAAAGCGCAAAAAAAGATATTTCTGTTTTTTTCAGAAGCGTCTGCACCAAGGGGCATTGTAGGTAACACCAATCAAAATACCGAGAACAGCAAAGTCTTATCCCAACCTTGTATTTATTATTGTTTTGCTTTTTTCGCGTCTTTTGCGTTGACGTGCATGGACGCACTAATGTCGCGGGCGCATGGAGCGCAGGAGCGACCTTC
>CAZALW010000489.1:0-1853 GCA_964485705.1 uncultured Thiotrichaceae bacterium | reverse complement strand
CCATTTTATCCTGCCAGATAAGGTTCAAGTAGGCTTTACCAGCCCAGCTGACTTGAACTCCAGCAGGCAAAGGGTTCATAACAATGTATTTTTCAACTTCTTCAACCACGGCTGCCATATCCTGATTGTCACCACTAGTCATCTGTAACCAGACTAAAGTTTGCGAATAATCAGGCGTTACAAAATTCCATAAGTCTTGTGGCCTATGAGACGACTGGTACTGGAGCAGTGTTTGCGATACCGCATTTTGTGAATGAGGGATCTGATAGTCAATATCGTCGCCGCTGCGTAATTCCCGGTTAACGGTTTTAACCAAGTCAACCAATGAATTCGACTTACCGACTTTACTTGTCGATAGTAAATACTCTTGTAATGATTCGATATAGGCCAGTTTATCCGGATGGGTAAAATAACGCGCCTGCATTGAGAACTCTTCCGTCAGGCTGATTAATTGTTCAATAGATGCGATAGCTTCTTCGTCTTCTTCAAAAGACAGATCATCCAACAATAAAATAAAGTCCTGATAGGGGTCGCTCTGCTCTATCTGGTTAATAAATGCGGTGCTTTTTTGCTTGCTCATGTCTGACAACTGGCTCACTTGTAGCAATGATTTAACTTGCTTCTGCCACCCACTAAGCAAAGACTTTTTACCAGAAAAATCGAATACTAAATGGGCATCGTAAGTCCCCGCAAAGTGTTTATTGAGAACTCTATCAGCCACCCTGATTTCATGGTCGAATTTAAACCAACGCAGCGGATTGTCATTGATTTCAATTTTAAAAACACCGACAACTGAAAATCCAACCATGGCCAAACTTACAAAAATAATAAGCTTATTCCTGGCAATGCTAAAACGTCCCCAGGCAGGTAAAATCTTGGCAATAAGGCTTTTCGACTGTTTACCCTGATAAAGTTTTTGCTGCATTTTATCCAATTGTTCGCTACTCATACGAGAAATGTAAGCGGGAATAAAAATTATGCTAATGATAAAGGCGAGTAAAATTCCGCAACCGACAAATATTCCAAAGATTTGCAGTGGGGGAATTGGGGTTAGTGCCAGTGAGAAAAATCCTGCTGAAGAAGTCACAGAAGTTAATAACATTGGCTGAAAAAGTTCTTCAGTAACCTCTGTAATAATCCGTTTAACATTTTTACCCGGTTTATAGTTATCTGTAAATTCGGACATCAGATGAATCGAATCAACTACCGCTATCGGCATTAAGAAAATGGCAATCATCGAGCTCATAATATGCACAGTGTATCCCATGCCAATCATCACACCCATAACAATGATCACCGTAGACATAGCAACCACCATAGGTGCCACAACCAATACGCCACTACGGAAAAAATATAACATTAATAAATAAATAACCAAGCCAGCCATTGGCGCAGAAATTGCCATCTGGACAAACATTTCATAGCCAAAGGTATCTTCAGCTACTGGCAAACCGGTAATGTGATATTCATTAGCAGGCGATAAAGTTTTAATCGCCTCTTTTATTTCCTTTGCGATCCGGTAACTTTCGTTTTTGTCAAAAATAGGTACGTAGATAGTTGCTGCTTTTTTATCGCCAGAAATCAGGCTATTCACAACAAAAGGTAGACGTAGTGCTTTTCTACCAATATCTTTGGCTTGCTGTTCATTTTTAGGCGCAGTTGCCATCATCCATTCAAAGCGAATAGTACCCGGTTCTGTCTGCTCAATATTATCAATTGTGGCCAAAGACTTAACATCGGCTTTCTTCACACCCTCAATCTTTAATATGGCGTCGCTTAATTTTTTTAAATCAGTTAGTGATTGTTGGTTAAAAATTGAGTCGTCCTGTACCGCCAGCATACCAACCACAATA
>CAZALW010000488.1:0-1855 GCA_964485705.1 uncultured Thiotrichaceae bacterium | reverse complement strand
TGTTCTCAATTTCCTGTTCGGCAAACATCGGGTAATGCTCAGGAATGGAAAGAATCAACTCCTGTATCTTTCCCATTATTTTGGGGAAATCAGTCACCAGATCTGAAACCTGACTGATAACCAAAGGCACCAGACCAAATAAAGTCAGTGCTAAAGCGGTTATAAATAAAACATAACTAAGCAGAAATGAAATAAGTCTTGGCACACCTAATCGACTAATTCTTTTAACCAGGCCTTCAAGGACATAAGCAATGATTACCGCCGCTAAAACGGGTGTAAGAACGGCTCCCAGATAAAATAGCAGTATTACACCCAGTAACAATATGCTAATAAGCATAATGGCCTGCGGATCTGAAAGATGCTTTTCAAACCAGCCTTTAATTACCTCAATCATTATCTTTGTTACTCATCATCATTACAGTTTTCCCGAGTTATCTCCATGGCTAACTTTTTATAAGCATTTTCAAACAACATTTCCATTTCGTCGATAACTTCTACCACATCACGTCCTTTCACCATGTGGTCTGTCATTAGCGATGACGCAGCCGAAAAAACTGACATACTTTCGACCATATGATAGGTCACTTTAAGCCGTTTTATTGCGCCCACCACCGTTTCCTGCTGCGGACGTGGTATATCGTTCGGCGGTAATATTTCTTTTACAACAGGCTCTGCCTGGGCGTACAGAAAATCAGCAAAGTCTGACAAACTTCGCTTGCGCTCGTCATCCATTGCCTGGTAAAGATCAATGAGATCCTGGCTGCTTTTAATTTTATTCATTATTTGCTTCTTGTAATAACAGAGCAGTTTTGCAGGGTGGGCAGGCTTTTTGCCCACGCTTTAGTTAACGGCTTTAACGCGTGGGCAAAAAAACCTGCCCACCCTACAACCATTCATTATTCAAGCCATGTTTTTACAGAATTCCTGAGCAAAACCTAACAATTCATCTGCAGCGCGGGATTTAAATTTATAACGCTGGCGAACAAATGAAAACGGGCGTTCAAGTCTGGGTGATAACTCTACAGCCGTTAATGTCCCCAATCGTAATTCTTTATCAATGCTGGCACGCGAAACAATCGAAATACCCATACCCGCTTCTACCGCACCTTTAATCGCTTCCGGGCTACTTAACTCAAAACACACATTAAGCAAACTTTCCGGACTTTGTTGTTCAACATAATTAGTAATGGCTTCCTGAGTACCTGAACCACTTTCACGGCAGATAAACGGGTGACTAATAATGTCTCTGACATGCAAGGTATTTGCTTTCGCCAACTTATGATTATTCGGCATAATCACCACCAGCTGATCAATCCTGCACTGCTCAACAATCAAATTTTTATTATTGACCGAGCCTTCTACAATGGCTAAATCGACCACATTGTTTTCCACCATAGCAATAATGTCTTCAGAGTTAGACTCCTTCAAACTGATATTCACCTCAGGACACTTAACTTTAAACTCCCCTATCAGCAAGGGCAGCATGTATTCAGCAATCGTGGTGCTCGCACCAAGCGATACCCCGCCACTGACATCACCGGTCATTTGGGTAATGCTGTGATTCATTTCATCATAGAGCTTTAAAATACGGTCAGCATAGATATAAACCTGCTTACCCGCTTCAGTCAGTGTTACTTTGTTGTGTGTGCGATCGAATAACCGAGTGTTAAACTGGTCTTCTAACTGACGTATTTGAAAAGTAACTGCAGGCTGTGTCATATGCAGATGCTCACCTGCTTTGGTGAAATTAAGCAAGCGTGCCACGGTGTAAAATATTTTTAAACGACGATCAGCCATACAGTTAATGGTTAATGGTTAATGGTTAATGGTTAATGGATAATGGTTAATGGTTAAT
>CAZALW010000487.1:0-1856 GCA_964485705.1 uncultured Thiotrichaceae bacterium | reverse complement strand
GACCTATCCGATTAAACATTATCAGCCTGCGTCAATAATATCTATCAATAAACTAATCATTCGATTGTTCAAATCAATAGTGCTCTTATTTTCGTAAGATTTTAAATTCTGCCTTTCACTGCCGAGTTTTCGAGCGAGTTCTGCCGCTGATTTTGAGCCAGATATTAATTTCAGTTTCTCAATTATTTCTTTATTACCAGCACTTTAATTTCTCGTGCCATTATTTGTTTTATCTGTCACGGTATTATTTTTCTAACCTGGCATTTTTAATGGTATCTAAGATAAAGTCTACAAATGGGCTAATGTTTTTTTCAACAGATGCCGCTTCAAGAGCAGCCAAATATTCACTTCTAGTTTCCTGTTTTATAACTACCCAATTGTATCCACCAATAATAAATAAAAAGTTCATTAAGAACCTGGCGGTTCTTCCATTGCCATCAAAAAACGGGTGAATATAGCCAAAAAATAGATGTCCAAGAATAGCTTTTACAACAAACGAATCTTCTTCATCTATACATTCTTTTAAAGCGGCCATGCAATCCATAAGCTGTTCACTTGCAGGTGGCACATGTCTTGATGTTCTAATATAAATTGGGCCTTTTCTGTAACCAGCCAAATCAAACTCACTAATAATACCTGATGTCACACATGGCTTAAATAAAGACGTATACCACTGAGTAATGCCAACATCGATAAGGTAATTTAAATCTTCCCCATTATATGCTTCTGTTAATGATGCCTTAACATTATTAAACGCATCAAAATAACCTCGTGCCGCAAGTGCATCTTTTATTTCTTTATCGTGCTCGATTGTATCAGGTGACCAATCACCCCTACTTACTTGCTTAATTAGCTCAGGTGTTACCCTGTAACCTTCAATAGATAATGAATTATAGGCATCGCGTACATAAAGCTCGGCAATCATACTCAAAGTTTCATCCAGAGGTCTTGAGTAAAAATCAAACGCAGGTTCACATTGAACAAAACCATCAATAATATCCTGTCGCATTTGCTGCCACATTATTCTAACTCTGCCAGCACTAGCCGCTTCTTTCTTTTTGTTTCCTAAAATAACAGGCTCTGTCACAAATGGATCAACAATCGTAATATCTCCAAATACGCCCGTTACAATAGTTTCTAATTTTTTACTTTCAGCTCGCATATCCAGGGCATTAAATGCACCAATAATTCGACCTGCCGAAGCCATGTTTTTCAATCGAAGCAAAGCGCCGGCCAATTTATCAAAATCGACATTCCTTAACGCTACCTGCATACTCACGGGGTTATTTTTAAACGAAGTTGGTGTCGAATTAGCCAGGGCTGCTTCAAGTGGAAAAACATTTATCTCACTATACTCAATCAAATCATCTGGCTTGCTCTTACTGCTAGTGATCAAAAGACTCATGTTATTGGGAAGTTGAATAATATTTTCAGCGCCACCTTTAACAAAGACGACTATTTGAGCAGGCATCGAATTATTATTAGTATGAATATCCAACGATGCTTCGGAACTCAACCAATAATCATCATTAAAACGAAGAGATAAATATTGTCCAATAAAAGACCATACAGACTCATACCAAAGCACAGACTCCCCTGCTTTTTGTACAGATACATCCGCATCAAACAAATACCAGCCTTTAATAATCCTCTTCAAATAACCATTTTTGACAAGCAATGCCTGTTGCTTAGGTTTAATGTTTTTTGAATGGACTATATTGCCAATCGCGCAGTCACTAACTTCAGCGAGTGATTCAGCAAGATATTGCTGTTCTGTTTTAGCCATTATCCCGTCCTGTCTTAAGAACTGCTACCGTTACCAGTTTATACGCGATTACATTACCAGTTTATTACGG
>CAZALW010000486.1:0-1863 GCA_964485705.1 uncultured Thiotrichaceae bacterium | reverse complement strand
CAGATTGCCAGCATAGAAGCGTGGAATGACGAAGCCCATGTTAAACAAAATAGAGAGCTCTACGTTAAAAAATTTAACGCTGTTATCGACATTCTATACCCGGTTATTAAAGTATCATTACCCGATGCTGGCTTTTACTTATGGCTCAGCACACCTGTTGATGACGAAACATTTGCTAAACAATTATTCGCACAACAGAATGTTACCGTACTGCCCGGCAGTTATTTATCACGCGAGAGTAATGGTATCAACCCGGGCAAAAACCATGTACGTTTAGCACTGGTTGCACCGCTGGATGAATGCATAACAGCGGCAAATCGAATTAATCAATACATACAAACATTGTAACTATTCAGCATAATATCGCTGGTTAGGATGCAGATTATTGATTTTTCAGGCAACTGCAACATGGCATCAATGATAGAAGCGGGCAGTTGAGCGTACATGGATGTATTTACAGCGACCTGAAAAATCAATAACCTGCGTCCTTTTCTCAAATTATGCTGAATAGTTACCAAACATTAAACATATAAATATTTCTGGAGAAACAACTTATGTCTGAATTACAAAACATTATCGAAGAAGCCTTTGAGCGCCGCGCCGAGATTACCCCGCGTAATGTAGAAACACATATTTCTGATGCTGTTACCGAAGCGATTAACCTGCTTGATTTAGGAGAAAAACGTGTCGCTGAAAAAGTTGATGGTGACTGGGTGGTTAATGAATGGCTAAAGAAAGCAGTACTGCTTTCTTTTCGTATTAACGATAACGAATTTATTAAAGGCGGTTTTACCAACTACTACGACAAAGTCAATTCAAAGTTTGCCGATTTGAACACACGCCAGTTTCGTGATTCCGGCGTGCGTGTGGTACCACCGGCAACCGCACGTTTTGGCTCGTACATTGCCCCCAGTGTAGTATTAATGCCATCTTACGTTAACATTGGTGCATATGTGGATACCGGCACCATGGTAGACACCTGGGCAACAGTAGGCTCATGCGCACAAATTGGCAAAAATGTTCACCTTTCTGGCGGCGTTGGCATCGGCGGTGTTTTAGAACCCTTGCAAGCCGCACCCACCATTATTGAAGACAACTGTTTTATCGGCGCGCGTTCAGAAGTGGTAGAAGGTGTCATTGTAGAACAAGGCTCGGTGATTTCAATGGGCGTTTATATTGGTCAGAGCACCAAAATATTTAATCGCATGACGGGTGAGATTTCATACGGACGCATTCCTGCTGGCTCAGTTGTGGTTTCCGGAAACCTGCCTTCAAAAGATGGTACTTATAGTCTTTACTGCGCGGTCATTGTTAAACAGGTTGATGAAAGGACTCGTGGTAAGGTTGGTTTAAACGAGTTGTTACGCGATATAGATTAAACACGTTTTACCGCCAGGACGCAGAGTTTTTTATAGTTTATGCTGCGCATAAGACATAACCGGAAGTTTTTCTCTGCGTCTCTGTGCCTAGCCGGTAAAATCTATAAGGTTTTAAAAAATGATAAAAATATATGGCATCTCCAACTGCGCTCGTTACTAAACCTGTATTGACAAAAGTATGTTACTTGTTATGATGTGGACATGATTGATCATGAGCTCACTCTTTCGTCTAAAATAATTCTTCCTGCTTTTGAGCTGACAGAGATCTGTAAAGAGACTGATCTAAATGCTCAATATAGAGAAATCATCCCTGGCAATCCTTCGACTGGCTATTACTACAGGCCTGTCGAAGATAGCTTCCCAAGCACGAAATACAGAGAGCGTTACCGTTGGAATCAATTTCCAGTGGTTTTAAATGCCGATGGGTCACCTTGGGAGGAAGCATGCCTTTTCCTGCTTGACCTGATCGAGTCTAACCACAATC
>CAZALW010000485.1:0-1875 GCA_964485705.1 uncultured Thiotrichaceae bacterium | reverse complement strand
GCCAATATCAGCATGCTCAACGGCATGATTCATCTTGATCCTGAGAATGTACAGTTACATGTTTTTGCCGCCCAGGCTTATTACGGCTTGTCCTATGGTTTTAATGAAGACAGGGATAGCAACCGCGCCGGCAAATTTTATATGCGTGGCCTTAAACACGGGCTGATAGCACTCAAACTTCGCGGCTTGCCGAATATAAAAGAACTTAGCCTTGATGATCTGGAGAAAAAACTTAAAAAGCTGGATAAAGATGATGTCGCGACCATTTTCTGGACTGCCAGTAATTGGGGAAAATGGATTGATCTCAATCGTGATGATCCGGCAAGCCTGATTCAACTACCCAAACCCACCGCAATGATGCAACGCGTACTGGAACTGGATGACAGTTTTTATTATGGTGGCGCACATATGTACTTCGGTGTTTATTATGGTTCACGTCCGCCCATTTTCGGCGGTGACTTTGCCCTGTCCCGACAACACTTCGACCGGGCAAGAGAAATTAATAACAATAAACTGCTCATAGTTGACCTGCTGCATGCGCAATATTTATCCCGTCAGATGTTTGACCAGGGTGATTTTCGACAGCGGCTCAAAAAAATTATTAACGCACCGGAAGACATATATCCCGAACTCACCCTGCTTAATCAAATTGCCAGGCGCAAGGCTCAGTTACTTCTCAGCCAGGAAGCACAATGGTTTTAACCTATTGCACAAATTGTTTATCTAAAAAGCCCGTTAATCACTGCCTGTTACAATTACTTTTAAGTGGCTTTTTATTATTAGCCAGCCACGCAGTTTTTGCAGAAAAAGTCCACACCTTAAAATTTGCCACTTTAATGCCCACTGGCACGGCATGGACAAAACTGCTGGATGACTGGGTCAATGAGGTTGAAGAAAAAAGCCATGGTCGCATAAAATTCAAAATGTATGCTGGCGGCGTGATGGGTGATGAGCCCGATGTGTTGCGTAAAATACGTAAAGGTCAGCTTCACGGCGGTCTGTTTACCGGTTATGGTATTGGTCGCATTTATTCACCCGCTCGTGTTCTGGAAGTGCCCTTCCTGTTCAAAAATACAGATGAATCAGATTACGTGCGCGAGCAAATTATGCCTGAGCTGGAAGTTGGTTTTAGAGAAAATGGCTTTGAACTACTGGGCTGGCCTGAAGTGGGTTTTATCCATTTTTTTTCAACCAAACCTATCACTTCCATTGACGATTTAAAAAAGCTGCGTATCTGGTTATGGCAGGGAGACCCACTGGGTGAAGCTTTTTTTAAAGCTGCAAACATCAGACCTATCCCGTTGTCCATCATGGATGTTTACACTCAGCTTTCGGCCAAACACGGCAGCATTGATACCGTGTACACCTCTACCTTTGGTGCTATTGCGCTGCAGTGGCATTCCAAACTCAGTTATGCAACCCATATTCCACTGACCAACGCCATTGGCGGCGTTATTGTCAGCAGCCGCTTTTATAGTAAATTACCGCTTGATTTACAAAAACTGCTAAAAACCAGCGGAAAAAAAATGGGTGATGCTATCAGGCTTAGTGCCCGCCGTGAAAATGAAAAAAGCATATCTCTTTTACAAAATAGCGGCATTGAATTTATGCTCGACTGGAATGAAGTAAACATGGGTGAAATTCTGGCTATTCGGGATAATGCGGCAGCTTATCTTGAACAAACCAACTACATCCCGGCCAGCATCTTTAACAGGACAAAACAAATATTGGTCGATTACCGCAAGCTGATCGCTAAGCAGTCAAATGATGCTCAAATTCAAGCTCCCATACCGCCAGGGAACCTTTGACTAAGTCATGAATCGACATCGTGTGTTTAAAAACGCCTGTTTCCGTGTTGTGGAACTTTGTTATAGC
>CAZALW010000484.1:0-1902 GCA_964485705.1 uncultured Thiotrichaceae bacterium | reverse complement strand
GCGTTCTTCGCGGACTAATGTTTTTCAACTTTTCCAACGTCTGCTAAGTGTCGAACTCAGCCATTCGCTAGATAAGTAAATCTGAGCTACTGCACTTTTGTGCCAAGAATAATCCCATGCTGCTGTAATTCTTCCAGCGCCGCTTTTCCACCGTCTTTCACGATCTGCGGATTTGGGTGATTCATTTCTTTTGTGATGTGTTCAATTGCATTGAGTCCGCTATAAGATTCGTTTTCCTGTAATAAATTAATTAAACGTGCAGTAACAGGATTGATTTCCAGGAAACACACTTCATCGTTTCGGTTGCGATAAACCACCAGATAGGTTGATTGTTCCGGGGCTTCTTCGGGTAAATTATCCGGTCCCATAGTATGCACAGGAAACTGATAAACCAGCGGCCAGGCAACAGGTGAGAATACCGGGTGTTGGGTTAGTAAATCACCGTTGGCATTGATGTTCTCCATATTGATATTTTCATCGGAAATATGCAATGCCAGTTCTACCCATTCGTAATGTGCCAGTTCGATTAAACCTGCCGGGTCTTCTGGCTGAGGCTGCCTTTCATTTTGCAGGTAATCGATAAATTCTTGAGCGATTTCCAGAAAATATGGTGTGTGACTTTTATGATTGGAAAAAAAGTCGCGTATCATTTCATGCCAGTTTGTATCGTTGTATATTTGACGGATAACGGGGAAACCACTGGCGATAAAGCCCTCGATATTGTTATAGAACAGGTCGCGATAAATAGCCATACGGCGATCTTCAATACCTGCAGGTCGGGCATTTTTTTCCGGGTCGCGTATATGGGCGGTGAATTCGTACTGATGTTTTTTGAAAGCAGCTATCGTCATAAGATTTATGCTTCCAGTCCGGCGACAGTTTCTTCCTGTTGCCATTGTTTTTGAATACGAACAATCTGTTTTATTTCATTGAGCAATTCGGGTACGGGTGGAATATTAAAGTCGCGCTCCAGTAATGTCGGGAACACGCCAAAATGTTCATAGGCTTTATCTAGAATATCCCACACCGGGTCAATGATATCCGCACCGTGGGTATCAACAATTAAATCGCTGGCTTCATTGTAGTGACCGGCAATGTGTGCGTAACGAATACGTTCTGCCGGAAGTCGTTTTAAAAATTCGATGGGATCATAAAGGTGGTTAACAGAATTAACATAAATATTATTTACATCGAGCAATAAGCCGCAGTCAGCTTCGCTAAGTACGGCATTGATAAATTCGATTTCTTCCATCTCTTTGCCGGGTGCTGGCGTGTAGTATGAGGCATTTTCCATGGATATTTCCTGTTGCATAATATCCTGTACCCGGCGGATACGTTGCGCTACATAATGTACCGCTTCTTCGGTAAATGGAATGGGTAATAAATCGTAGAGATGACCATCATCTGAGCAATACGTTAAATGCTCAGAATAATGTTTTATCTGATGGCTTTGCATAAAATGTGCGATGTCTCTGACGAAATCTTCATCTAATGTTGTAGGTCCGCCAATTGATAACGACAAGCCGTGACAGAGGAAATCGTATTTCTCGGTGAAACGCCTGAATTTTTTTCCGTAGCTGCCGCCAACATGAATCCAGTTTTCCGGGGCGACCTCCATGAAGTTGACTGAAGATAAATCACTGTCCAGCATTTCATCCAGATTTTTTCGACGTAAACCGAGACCTGCACCAGAGACAGGGTATTGTTGTTTTTTTATCATTTTTCTATAACAGGTCTTAGTTGCATTGGTTAAATTTCTTGCTGATAAAGTAATCAGCACTGGCTTTGCCTGCACCATTGAAGAATAGAATCAGCAGCATGATAAAGTAAGTGGCAGCAAATTCGATACCATTTTTTAGAATGGTAAAACTCCCTGTTTCCGTCAGCCATTTTAAATTACCG
>CAZALW010000483.1:0-1923 GCA_964485705.1 uncultured Thiotrichaceae bacterium | reverse complement strand
CGAAAACGTAACGCCTGATATTTTTCTTTGTCCGTAAGACTTTGTAATTGAAAGACAGGCCCCCAGGATAAACGTGAACGTAAATCAGCTAATTTCACAAAAACGTCATCCGGTGGTTGTGCAGATGCCATGATTAAACGATGATTATTTTCACGAACACGATTAATCAAATCAAATAACGCAACTTCCCAGGCTGCACTGTTTAGCCATGAGTCAATGTCGTCCAGACAAATTAACTGCAACTGCTCCAGACCATCAAACATATCCACAGACTGGTTTACGATTTCTGCCTGTGTTAGATAACACACGGTTTGCTGATTTTTAGCCGCCAGATTACAACTCGCCTGCAACAGGTGACTTTTGCCTAAGCCGGACTCTCCCCAGAAATACAGCTGATTTTCGCCTTTTCCTAATGCTGTTTGCTGAGCCAACCCGGCCGCCACAATATTGTCACCCGTCACAAAACTATCAAAAGTAAATAACTCACCTGGCTCAAAGCCTAACGGTAGTTGTGGATGAATCAATGCGGACATTATGTACTGCCGATGATGACTATTGTTGAAGCCGGTAAAAATAAATCGCTACTGGCTTTGGCAGCTCGCTCTGTGTGTTTGTATTGATCTCTACTGTTACAGGATCCTGAGAATCAAGCGATATTTTATCATCAGGCACTGGCTGCGCTGCTATTTCCTGTGGCTCTATTTGTCGTAACATTGAATCATTTTTTATTAAGTTGAAGAAGTCTTTTTTGTTGCTTCTAAGGGTGACATCAAAAACCACACTATGACCATCGACCTTTAAAGGTTTTGCTGACTCAACTGCGTTTAAAGCCGTTAGATATTGCTCAACATGCCGGTATTTTTCAATTGAATCGACAGCCTGAATATTAAGCTGAATAGCCTCCCATTGCTGCTTACTTGCTGAAGCATGAATGGCAAAAACAAGACCCAAAGCATCACTCACATGATCAACGGCTTTATTAATCAGCAACTTATAATTTTCATCAGCCAGACTCCAGTGGCGATTTTCATACGGAAGATCATTATTGGGCATTAACAAACTCCAACTACTTTGCCATAACTCACCATTCCAGAGCAGGCTACCGGTTACGACCGGCCCTCTGGAATAGCGTTTTGAGGCCAACATAACCGGATCACTGAAGCCACCACGAATGTCTGCAACACTTAGTACTTTTTTGTCTTTGTTATCATACAAAGGCCAACGTCTGGGGATACCACGACGAATAAATGCTTCATCTGCTGCAGTTTTTAATAATGAAAGATCATTTTGTTTCAGCACATACTCATTTGACCCGTCTCTAACCACTAACCAGACAACCACCTCAGGTCGGTGCTCACCCCATACGGGAAAATCATTCTGCTGCAAGTATTTTTCACTTAAACCACGGTTAAATTGAATTTTTAAACGATGACTTAGCAGCTCATCCTGCAGATTAACCATGGGTGCCTCTACAGGCTCGTAACTATATTGTTTGACATACCTGGAGGCAACAGGGCGTTGTAACTTATCCATGATGTTGCTGTTGCCCGATATTCGAATAAACAGCTCATCCAGCCCCTGCTTAAAAGCAGCGCTACGCACACTGGCTGATTCATCAACAACCAGAATTTCCACATCATAAAGCCTGTCCGCCTGAATAGCCGATGCTTGTTTAAAAGTGAATAACGAAACCAGTAACAAAGTAGCAAAAATGAATATTTTTACTTTACAATTTAATAGTTGAAACATATGCCATGTGTGGATCAGGGAGAAAATTTATACAAACAGAAGTCAGGAGGCTGTACAATAACACATCTTTTTATCACCTAGGAGCTTGTCCGAGAATAGATAACCTACTGCGGAAAAGCTGTTGTGGTCAGATTCTTCCATTATTTTCGTTAAATATACCTATATTCGCCTCAA
>CAZALW010000482.1:0-1926 GCA_964485705.1 uncultured Thiotrichaceae bacterium | reverse complement strand
TGTGGAAAATTGTTTATTAAATTTTGACTTTTCTCAAATCTGGGAAGCCGAATAAGCTATGGGTTTGCTACAACTGTTGTTGGGCAAAATCAACGGCTCTGGATAACAAAGGAGCATGACAGCATAATTTAATTTTACTCTGACCCCAGTTATTTTTAAATACACTTTTTGATCACTTTGCAGGCGAGAGTTGATTAATTTTACTCTGACCCCAATGCCACTTGATTGCATGACCGCATGGCGTGTCATGTCTTTCATCCATGCGTGCCAACGTATGTCATGCTGATTATATTTGCCCTTAAAACCTGATGAGGCGGCATGTCGATGTTTGATGTTTCCCGTGCGGCGATATTGTTTTATCAGCCGTGTGATCTGCGATTGGGAATACCCCGATACTTTGATTAAATAACGCACAAACACGCCTTTGTCAGCCTTGCCGAGTGACAGGTATCTGAATCGTATCAGCTCATGGCGAAACCACTTGTAGTGTTCATTTTTGGACGTGTTGAGGGTGAAAATAACTGCCTGGGTGCCGTCCAAAAACTGGGTCAGTTGCTCTATGGTTTTTAGTTCTTCTAGCTTCATCATCGTTTTCATCATCGGATGATGAACGATTTTTAACCAGTTTTGACCGTTTCAGGCTCATTTCATGTTGGAATCAGACTTTTGTTCAGGCTCATTTCATATTGGACAAGGCTCCCTAGTTATTTACGTTGCGTTCTTGGTATACTAAGTACTAAGTATTTTCTGAATCAGTTTCAGTTTGAGGGTTTAAAAGTGTATTCAACTGTAGAAGCCATATGGAAAGATGACCATCTTGAGCCGTTAGAAGATATTAAAAAAGGAAAGAATATCCGTTATCTAATCACGGTGATAGAAGAATCTGATTTGCATCCCGTTGTGCACAAAAAAGACTTTGGTTTTGAAAAAGCGCAAGTCGTTCTCAAACACTATAAAGGCACTTTGAGTGATGTAGTAATTGAAGAGAGAAGGCAGCAGCGTTGAAATTATTTCTTGATACTTCATCTCTTATCAAGCTTTATCACAAAGAGGAAGGAAGTGAAAAAACAATCAATTTAGTGCTTGATGCACAAGAGATATACCTGTCATCACTGGCTAAATTGGAATTTAGCTCCGCACTTTGGCGAAAAGTGCGCACAACAGAAATCAGCAAAGAAAACTGCATGGCAGTCATTTCAGTATTTGAAGAAGATTATCACAATTATTGCTGGATTCTACAGGACGTGCAGATTGATTTATCTGCACACAATCTTTTGATGAAATGGGGAGCGACTGGTTTAAGAACGCTTGACTCAATTCAGTTGGCTTCCGCAATAACGCTTCGCGAACAGCCATCTATTATCTTTTGCACTGCTGACGTTAAATTAAATGAGCTGTTTAAAAAAGAACATCTTGTGAGTGGTCTTTCATATGAAGAATGATAATTAGGGTCGAAATAAAATTAAATCAGAAACCTGGTTTATTCTTCGCTTTAGAGCTGTGTTTAATTTTACTCTGACCCGAATGGCACTTACTTAAGGAATAACATTATAAAAATCATATAGTTACAATCCGTGTATTGGTTGGATAATGAATGAATTCAAAACAAAACCTATATGCTTTGAACTATAGGTGCTAAATTAATACTGAAGCACTGTGCTTTATAGCATTTATAACACATTGATTTTAAATGACTTAATGCTTAAGTAAGTGCCATTCTACTCTGACCCCAGTTACAGAAGAAAATTATCGGTTTACGAAATACGATTGTGCATGAATACATGAAAGTGAATATAGATCTGGTAACAAACGTGATTTTAGAAAAGAAATATGTATTGTGTTAGCGTATTTTAAATACACCTTTTGATCGCTTTGCAGGCGAGAGTTGATTAATTTTACTCTGACTATTTTGTTTTATTGCGCCAT
>CAZALW010000481.1:0-1940 GCA_964485705.1 uncultured Thiotrichaceae bacterium | reverse complement strand
ATTTGATATCGTATCTGTCCAATTTTTAAATCAAATATAATAGAATTATCGTTACATTGCTAATCAATCTACTTATGGTCATGCAACTAATAAAAAATCGTCAACTTGAAGTATGCCTGTTTAATACCGGACTATTAAAACCAGTCCTTTTGATGTTGCTGGTATTAAGTGTTTCATCATGTGGTCAACTTATATCAAATGCAAAAAAAGAGTTTGCTGAGGATATATCAGCAACAATACTGGCGTTTGATGACCCGGAAACCATTAAAAAAGCAGTGCCTGCGTATCTGATATTAATCAGTAGCATGATTAAGGCTGACCCTGATAATGCAGACTTATTAGAAGCGGGTGCGCAGTTATACGGTGCTTATGCAAGCGGTTTTACTGATAGCGCAACAAGTAAAAAAGCGCTTGCAAATCGAAGTTTCACTTATGCCAGTCACGCTATATGTATTCGCGATGAAAATTTTTGTGATGTAAAATCACTTTCCTATTTTGAATTTAAAAAACGTCTTGCTTTGGTAGAGAAGGTGCAGGCTGAATCACTGCTGATATTTGTTAGTAGTTGGGCTGGTGCTATTGAGGCCAATAGTTCAGACTGGAATGCAGTTGCTGAATTACCAAAAGTTAAAGCAGGTATACAGTGCGTTCTTGAAATTGATGAAACAGTAAACAATGGAAATGCGCATTTATATATGGCCGTTATGGAGTCGTTATTGCCGCCGGCATTAGGCGGTAAGCCTGAATTAGCAAAAAAACACTTTGACCGTGCAATTGAATTGTCTAATGGTGAAAACTTAATGGTAAAGGTTCTATATGCGGAAAAATATGCGCGTATGTTGTTTGATCGTGAACTGCACGATGAGTTATTGCAGCAGGTAATTGATGCTGATACAGGATCATCAGATCAGGTATTAATTAACACACTTGCAAAATACAAAGCTGTTGAGTTATTGCAGGGCGGCGATGATTACTTCTGAACGCTACGCGTTAATGAAAAATGAAAATCGCACCGCCTTCCTGGCTCCTTGCGCCAAAATGCAAACATGGCAGTCCATCCATGGACATAAGTGAAAAATGAAAAATCTATTTAAAAATATAACCATACTTTTTGCGGCATTTCTGCTGAGTATCAGCTCACCAGTTATTTATTCCAAAACAATCAAGGTTGCAACACTTTCGCCAGATGGTACCTTCTGGATGAAACACATGCGCGCAGGAGCAAAAGAAATTAAAGAAAAAACGCAGGGTCGGGTGAAATTCAAATTTTATCCGGGCGGGGTGATGGGTAATGATGCGCATGTGCTAAGAAAAATACGCATTGGACAGTTACATGGTGGCGCGGTAACGGTAGCAACACTTTCGCAATCTACACCGGATACTACTATTTATGGTCTTCCATATTTATTTTCCAGTCTTGATGATGCTGCTGAAATAAGAAAAACAACCGATCCAATGTTGAGTGAAATAATCGAGAAAAACGGCTTTGTTAACTTTGGTTTTGCACAGGGTGGTTTTTCCTATTTGATGTCAAAAAAACCTATCCGTAGTCTGGATGATTTAAGACAACAAAAAGCCTGGATTCCTGAAAAAAATGAAATTGGTTTATCTGTTTATCGTTATGTTGGTTTAACACCGATTTCATTACCCTTGTCAGATGTATTAACTGGCTTGCAGACAGGTTTGATTGATACCGTCATTACCTCGCCTATTGGTGCACTGGCATTGCAGTGGCACACTCATATTAACTATGTGACAGATCAGCCTTTAAGTTATTTAACAGCCATGCTGATTATTGATAAAAAAGTTTTTTATAAACTAAGTGAAACAGATCAAAAAATTGTTCGTGAAGTAATGGGCAAAGTGTATAAAAAAATTGACCAGCAAAATAAAGTGGACAATATTGCAGCGCGTCAAGCATTAATTAATCAGGGTGTGAA
>CAZALW010000480.1:0-1943 GCA_964485705.1 uncultured Thiotrichaceae bacterium | reverse complement strand
CTTTAGTCCCGCAAAGTCAGCGAGTTTAAGGTTCAGTTTAATTATTGCCACGGGTTATTGAGAAGCTACAATTTCTTATCGTAATGTATTGATAAGTTACCATCTTTTCTCTTTAAATTCCTGAATCAGTCGTAAATAGTTATTAAACCGTTGCTCATTGAGTTCACCACTAGCAACTGCCTGTTTCATTATGCAGCCCGGTTCATTTTTGTGACTGCAGTTAGTGAACTTACAGCCGCCATTAAACTGTCTAATGTCTTTAAAGCCAAAGGTTATTTCATCCACGGTTTTATTAATCGGGGTGAAGTCGCGCACACCAGGGGAGTCGATGATGATGCCGTCTTCATCTTTTAAATGATAGAAGGCGGAAACTGTTGTGGTATGTTTGCCTTCACCTGTGGCTTGTGAAGTCTTTCCTATTTTTATTTCTTCTTTTGGCAAAATGGCTTTTATGATTGAAGATTTACCAACACCTGATAAACCAACGAGGATGCTTGTGGTATTACTCAATGCTTCAGAAATTTCATCAATGCCAATGTTCTGTTTCATGCTGGCACTGATGACGCGATAGCCGATGTCCTGATACAGCGACCTTATGTTTTCGCACACTTCTTTTGTTTCGTCATCAGCTAAATCAATTTTATTAATGATGATGAGTGCTTTGGAAGGAAGGTTTTCGGCAGCGGTTAAATACCGATCGATAAGGTAAGGGTTAGGTTTGGGTTTTATAGAGGTAACGATAACCAGTTGCCCGATATTTGCCGCGACGGGTTTAACGGCATCGGCAAAGCCGGTTTTTACCAGCAGGTTTGTTCTGTTTTTTACAGCAACGACAACACAGTGGTCATGTTTTGTCTGACCACTGGCATCTGCTGCTTGATGCACCAGTACATAATCACCGCAGGCAATATCACCCAGGTTCTGCCTGATTTTGCATTTTATTTTTTTAAGTGTTTCAGTTTCGGCGTAAAGTTGACGGCCGTGATGGCTGATGACACGTGCTGTCTGTGTGTTTGCGTCGTCCGGCTGTATATTGTTGCGTGCTAAGTTATTCTGTTGTGAGTTATTATTTAACTTGTCCTTTTGTTGAGAGGCGATGCGGCGTTGTTGTTGTAGTGATAGTTTGCGTTTTGCCACAGTTAAAATTACAGATTTTGCGCAGCGTTAATTTTTGCTGCACAGATAAAATCATTAATTGATAAGCCGCCAACGCTATGCGTACTATAGGTTACCGTGCAGCGATTGTAACTGACTAGCAGGTCAGGGTGATGATTTTGCTGGTGAGCAATTTGCGCAATTCTGTTAACAAATGCCATGGTCTGGTAATAGTTTTTAAAGGTGTAGCTGAAGTGGATAGTTTGTTGTTCTGTATTTAGCTGCCACTGAGGCTCTAACTGTGACAACAAAGCTGAAGCTTCGTCGTTATTGAGAGCAGCGTTATCAGCGGACAAATTGCTGCATTGTTGTGATGCCAGTTCAGCGTTAAAATTGGTCATTGGTTCAGTTATCAGATGCGATTATTAAAAGCGATAATATTTGTTATTGAGAAACTGTACCACCGCTTCAGAATCTTCATCAAACCAGGGCACATCAAGATTATTTTTACAGCGGGCAACCTGTTTACTTAAGGCATCAATGGATTTAACAAAGCGGTCTTCACGAGTGTAAACCTCATTGCCATGACATTTTACACAGTGGTTTTCATGTGCTTTTTCACCGTGTGCAATTGGGTTGGTGATTGCATTGTCGCTGGCAAAACTGGCACTGTTGATACTGACTGCAGAGAAGAAAAATAGGGTATTTAATGATTTTCTGCATATTGTTTTACATGTTGTTTTGTATGTTTTTATCATGGTATTCTCCAGGCTATTTTAGTTTTCAATCCTTAGGTTCGTTAATCGCACCGCCTTCCTGGCTCTTTGCGCCATAATTGCAAACATGGC
>CAZALW010000479.1:444-1962 GCA_964485705.1 uncultured Thiotrichaceae bacterium | reverse complement strand
ATCTGCGCATTAAAAAATCCTGACAATTATCGTTCGGTTTCAGCCTTTTCCCCTATTTGTAATCCTGTTGAATGTGATTGGGGGCGGGGTTGTTTCAGCGCTTACTTAGGTGATGATATTAAAACATGGCAGGCATATGATGCGACTGCGCTCATCACGGCAGGTGCTAAAGTTAAAGATATTCTTATTGATCAGGGTACTGGGGATGAGTTTTACGATGAAGGACAGCTATTACCTGAAAACTTTCAAGCCGCCTGTAACCAGACGGGACAAGCCCTGACATTAAGAATGCAGCAAGGATATGATCATAGTTATCACTTTATCGCGAGTTTTATCGGTGAGCATATTGCTTACCATGCTGCCGCCTTGAAAAGCGAACAATCTTAGACAGTCAGTCAAGATATGCTTTCGGGGTAAACCCGTAGATTGGCTTAAGCGTTCTTTGTCGTCACTTAGCGTAATTCAACGCGAAATAAATATCGGCTTACGCTTTGCTGACCCTATCCAACTAATCATATCCGTTAAAATATGATTAGTGACTGGTTCCCTCTACATACCGTGTTTTATTATACACATTGTATTTGCCAGAAGGTTTCTTCATCGGTAAACGTTTTATCTCTTCCAGTGTGGTTGCATCGTAAATAATTATTGCGCCATCGAGATCCCAGATACTCAGTATGGCGTATTTTCCATCTCGGGTGAATTCAACGTGTGCGGCAGTTTTTCCGGGGGCAGGGCGCAGGGTTTTAACGATTTCAAGACTGCGTTTATCGATGATGTGCACAGCGTCTTTGTTAGAGCCGAAAAACACATCAACCCAGGCGTAAGGGGTGTTTTTGTGACTGCGCATGAAAAAACCAGGACCCAGGGTTTTAATTTGTTTGATGGGTTTCCATGTTTCCATGTCAATGACGCTGACATTGCCTTTTTTGAGATTAGGGGTGGCCAGTACGGTACGGCCTTTGTAGTCGAAGGTGATGCCTGAGCTAAGGTGTGGCATGCCAGGTAGCGCCAGGTCAGGTACGATGACTCTGCCGATGTCAAGGTCAACCACCTGGCCTTTGCCTTCGCGTGAGGTGCCGATTAAAGTGACATATTCCTGGTCGAAAAAGAAATCATCGAGGTAGTCGTTAACCATGATACGCCGAATCGGGAACGGTTCGACTTCAAGATTTTCGCCTGACTCAGGATTGCGATCATGTACCCAACGACCAAAACCAACAGGTGGATCGTCTTCATAAGAAATCTCCCATAGCTCGGGTATGTCTTTGAATGCGGCGATAAAACTGTTGCGTGGTGGGGCGGTATAAACGGCACTGACACGGGATGTTTTGCCAGTGCTATCCTTAGCTTCAAAGATTTTTATCGGGGTTAAATTTTTTGCGTCTAACAGTACTAATGTGTGTGGTAGATAGTTGGCAATCATCAGGTAACGACCATCAGCAGACACTGCCTGGTTGCGGGTGTTGATGCCGGCACGGACTTCGGCGACCAGTTTTAAGTTATAGATGTCGTATT
>CAZALW010000479.1:0-434 GCA_964485705.1 uncultured Thiotrichaceae bacterium | reverse complement strand
GGAGGCAAAATAAACAAATCGCCCATCCGGCGAATATTTGGGGCCGCCGTGCAATGCAAAACGAGATGGAAAACGGTGGATGGGTTCAAATTTATCGCCATCTAACAGGGTGACGTGATGGTCACCCAGTTCTACCACAAGGAACATATTGAGTAGATCATCAACTTCAAAAACCGGTTTATTGGGTAAATCTTCCAGCTTGTTGTGGATGATCTGGCTGGCTATGATCTCGGCCATCCCCCAGACGGGCAATTCTGCTAATGGCGTATAGATAAGGTCGACCAGGGACTGAATTTGTTTATCATTCAGTATGTCTTTGTAGGCAGGCATTTGGGTCGCAATGCGGCCATTTTTAATGACTTCAATCGCGGCTTTTTTACGCAGGCGTTTCAGGTTTTCTGGTAATAACGCTGGCCCCATGCCGCCGAGGCGGT
>CAZALW010000478.1:0-2001 GCA_964485705.1 uncultured Thiotrichaceae bacterium | reverse complement strand
AGCTATCCAGCATTACAGCACCAGATTTGGGCGTACTCAATTACACCTATGATGGCTTCCTGACGACAAATACTACTTTGACAGGAACGGTCAGTGGCACTGTGGATAAAACCTACGACAATGATTTCCGCATTGCCAGCCGAAGCATCAACGGTGCAAACAGTATCAACTATCAATATGATAATGACAGTTTGTTGACTATGGCGGGTAGTTTGAGTATATCCAGAGAAGTGCAGAAAGCTGGGATTGTCAGCGGCACCACACTGGGTAATCTGACCACGACAAGAAGCTACAATGGTTTTGCTGAACTGGCTACTTTTGATGCCAGTTACAATACAATCAGTCTGTTTAATACCAGTTACACCAGAGACAAACTGGGGCGTATTACGCAAAAAGTTGAAACCATAGCTAGTATCACCACCACAACTGATTATGTTTACGACCTGGCAGGAAGGTTAATCTTGGAGACCACTGGCGCAAATGCAGCCAGTTACACCTATGATACAAACGGCAACCGCACTCACATCAACGGTGCATTAGTTGGTAGCTATGACGATCAGGATAGACTAACCAATTATGCAGGCACAGGTTATCAATACACTGCCAATGGTGAGTTGTTATCAAAAACCGAAGGAACCAACACCACACATTATCAATATGATGTGCTGGGTAATTTAAGACAGGCAACTTTAGCCGATGGTACAGTTGTTGATTACGTGATTGATGGACAAAACCGCAGGATTGGTAAGAAGATCAACGGCATTTTAACGCAGGGGTTTTTATACAAAGACCAGCTAAACCCGATAGTCGAACTCGATGGCAGTAACAACATCGTCGCAAGGTTCATCTACGGAACAAAAGGCAACGTGCCTGACTACATGATCAAAGGCACAAATACCTACCGCATCATATCCGATCATTTAGGCAGTGTACGTTTAGTCGTCAACACCGCAGACGGAAGCATTGCCCAACAAATAGATTACGACACATGGGGCAACATCACCAGCGACACCAACCCCGGCTTCCAGCCCTTTGGTTTTGCTGGCGGTATTTATGACCAGCATACTCAACTGACAAGATTTGGTGCTAGAGATTATGATGCATGGACTGGGCGTTGGGCTGCTAAAGATCCGATACAGTTTAATGGTGGGGATGCGAATCTTTATGGGTATGTGTTGGGGGATCCGGTTAATTTTATTGATCCTGATGGCTTGAAGGCTGCAGGTGCTTTGATGTGCTCTACACTTTATGTTGGTTCAAAATACAGCGATATAAAAACCATTTCTGATACGCTAGAGTTAGCAAATAATGCATTTGATAAAATAACAAAATTACAAGCTGAAAGAGCAAGTTGTAAAGATGATGTGCGAAAAATAGAAATCGATATAGAAATATCTAAGTTAACGTTAACGCAAGGTAACTTGATGAAAAATGCGGCTATAATGTCTTCCAAAACAGCAGGTGTGGCAGCTATACTTGGTGTTATGTGTGGGGCTGTACTACCTTTTTGAATCTAGTAAAAAACTGTTATGGCAGAAACAATACTAAAGTACTATACGCATCCTTATATGTTTTTTACAGTTTTTGTAATGATAATATTATATAACGTAATACATCAATACAGATCTGATTATGTTATTAAGCATTATAATTTAAAACTAAACATTCTTTGTAAAATATATTATTTTAGAGTGCCATTTATTAAATGTAATAATATTGATAGACTTGCTTGGAAAAAGGTTCAATATTTGGCGAAAGAATTTACTTTAGTAAATTTTTTACTGTTTTCATATTATGTTTTAATTTTTATTATATTTTGAGCAATACCCCGATCGATGGGGTGGGGAGTTCTGGGGCGAAAAGGTGACGGATGGATAATATCCAAAACCTAATTGATGAAGAAAAACGGGGGTCAAGGACAAAAACGGGCACAACGGGGGTCAACGGGGGTCAAGTATCATCTTGACTGTTTAAGGCTTTGCAGCTATCATTACCTTCATG
>CAZALW010000477.1:0-2011 GCA_964485705.1 uncultured Thiotrichaceae bacterium | reverse complement strand
AGAAGCTACGGATTTTTTGTTTCATCACTGATTCTGTTGAAAATATATTCTAAAACAGGTGCCACCATTAGCGGGTGAAATGTGGCGAATTTTAGCACGGTTACTTTCAAGCACTTCTTTGGTTATGTATAAACCTAAACCTGAACCTTCGCTACTTGTAGTAAAAAACGGGTCAAAAATATGTGCCTGTGTTTTTTCATCTATGCCTGATCCGTTGTCGATGATATCCAGATAAGGCTGCCTGTTATCAGGGTTAATTTTGCCCTGGATAATAATCATTATATTTATTGTTTCCATATTAGAATGGTTGGTGGCATTGCTACATAAGTTCCACATGACCTGGTGCAGCTGGCTTGAATTAAATAGTATCTCAATATTTTCAGGGGTGATTTTAATTTGTAGCTGATAGGCTTTTAGTTTGTTTGTTGAAATAAACTCTTCTCTAAATTGTAATAACCACTGGTAAAGATTAATGGTCTCGGGTGTGCCCCGCTGTTGTCTTGAAAGTTGCAGCACATTTTCCACGATACCATTGAGGCGTTTTGACTGGCTATTAATAATGCTGGTTAATTTTATATCTGCTTCGTTTTCGGATGTTTCAGCCAGTAATTGCCCGGCGTGGTTAATTGCCGCCAGGGGATTGCGAATCTCATGTGCAATGCTTGCGGTTAAACGACCAAGCGATGCCAGTTTTACCTGCTGAAAACGCTGTGCCAGTTGTGTTGCATCTTCTAAAAAAATCAGTGTGCGTCCTGGAGGTTTGTCTGGGCGAACATTCGGGCCGTCTGTTTTTTGTTCAATACGACTAAAACCCGGTTGTAAATCAGGAAGCCCCTGCGTTTGCTGGACAGTCTGATGGTTTTGAACGTCATTATTATTCCAGTCCAGAAAACGGCTGTATAAAGCGGTAGAAATTTCTTTTAAATTAGTGTGCGAATCAATAGTGATGTGACCAAGAAGTTCCAGCGCCGCATTATTTGCCATTAAAATCAGACCATTGTTTTTAATAACCATAATGCCTGTGCGCATGCTTTTGATAATGTGTTCATTTAATTGCACAATGGATTCCAGCTCGGCGCTGGTATCAAAGGCTAATTTTTCGGACTCTTTAAGTCGTTTTGCGGTGTAGATGGTTAGCAGGGCAGAAATGAAAACTAATATTCCCAGCAATCCCGCCTGGGTAAAAGCCGGAGTGATATTTTCATAAACAAGTTGTGAATAGATCTGTTCTGCAAGAATAGCCAGCGTGGTAATAGCAGCAAATGCGATGGCAAGTCGTTTTTTTAAAAATAAACTGCTCATTGCGATGCTGGTAATAAGTAACATGCCAAGGCCGGTTCGAATGCCACCGGTGGCGTGCATTAATATGATGATGCAGGAAATATCAACCAGTGTGTGAATGATGACCTGTATTTCCAGTTTTGGTTTCTGGCGATGAATACCCGCGAAAAAAAATAAACTGGATATCAGGTAAAAAACAGAAGTAGTAATAAAAAGGGTATCAAATGAAAATTCACTACTGATCAATAAGTGAAACCAGCCATTTAAGTAAATGGTGATAAAGAGCAGCGCCAGTGAAACACGAAAATAATTAAATAATCGTAATCGATACCAGGTATCGGTGGTATTTTGTGGGAAGTTGTTATTCAAGTTTGCGGCTTGATTGTTAGGCATAGATTTTATGATGGCTTATATTGCTTGTACAGGATGAGTATAGCTGCTAATGCCTTGCTGGTAGTTCTTGCGTGGGCAAAAAACGTGCCCACCCTACAGAATCCAGCTAAAGCTTCTGCTGCTGTTATTTTTTTCGTCTTTTTCTTTTAAGAATAAATGCCAGGCCGGCAATTATGATAATAAAAATAGCAATAATTACTAATGCTCGTAGCATGTTAAAATCTCATTTATGTTCATGGATGGACGGCCATGTTTGCAATTATGGCGCAAGAAGCCATGGATGGCGGTGCGATTATGTCCATGGATGGACGGTATATAGAAAATGCAGGAGCAATTT
>CAZALW010000476.1:0-2018 GCA_964485705.1 uncultured Thiotrichaceae bacterium | reverse complement strand
GATAAAATCCAGACTTATACAGCTTAACCCAAAATTTTCAACATTGTCGCTTCATTAATGATCGACACGCCCAGCTTTGTAGCTTTAACCAGCTTCGAGCCGGCTTTGTCACCAGCCAGTAAATAATCTGTCTTAGCCGATACACTGCCTGTTACAAAGGCACCAACAGCAAGTAACTTTTCTTTTGCCTGGTCACGTGACAGGGTCGGCAGGGTTCCGGTTATGACCAGCGTTTTGTCAGCAAACTCACATTCTTGCTGATCATTTAAGTTAATCTGCTTGACATCCTGTATTTTTATACCTGCTGTTAACAGTTGATTTATAACATCCTGGTTATGCTTTTGCGAAAAAAAATTCACTAGATGCTTTGCTACAATTGGCCCTACATCCTGAACTTCAATTAATTGTTCATAAGATGCCGATTGTACAGCCGCTAATGTTTTAAATTCTTTAGCCAGATTCCTGGCTGTGGTTTCACCTACTTCTCGAATGCCTAAGGCATAAATAAATCTAGCTAGCATCGGCTGCTTACTGTCTTCTAAGGCATTCAATAAATTCATTGCTGACTTTTCACCCATTCGCTCTAATGAACTTAAAGTTTCAGCTTTTAATTGATACAAATCTGCTGCATTGTTAATCAAGTCCTGTTCCACTAATTGCTCAACCAGTTTGTCACCCAGTCCGTCAATATCCATTGCTTTGCGTGAGGAAAAATGTTTAATCGCCTGCGCCCTTTGTGCGCGACAGAATAAACCTCCGGTACAACGGGCAGCTGCTTCACCTTCAATTTGCTCAACCCTGGAAAAACAAACTGGACAGTTCGTTAACATTTGTATTTCTTCCAGCGTTACTGTTCTCGAGTTTGGCAGCACACGAACCACTTCGGGTATGACATCACCTGCACGCCGAACAATAACCTGGTCACCCACGCGTACATCTTTGCGGCGAATTTCGTCCATATTATGTAAGGTTGCATTGCTTACTGTTACGCCACCCACAAACACGGGTTCCAACCTGGCTACCGGAGTAATTGCTCCAGTACGACCTACCTGAAAATCCACGTCAATAATTTTACTGATTTCTTCCTGCGCAGGAAATTTATGAGCAATCGCCCAGCGTGGTGCGCGTGCGACAAAACCCAAGGTATTTTGCAATGCAATTGAGTTGACCTTATAAACGACACCGTCAATGTCATAAGCTAAATCATCGCGTCGCTTTAAAATATTTTCATAATACGATAGACAGTTTTTTACATTATCAACCCGCTTTATTTCATCACATACGGGCAGACCAAAGCCTCTTAGTTGCTGCAAAATTTCATAGTGTGTAGTTGCTAACGCTCCTGCTGATTTTTCACCTGCAACGACTCCCGTAGAATAACAATATAAGCTTAATGGTCGTTTCGCGGTAATACCCGGGTCAAGCTGACGTAAACTTCCTGCTGCTGCATTTCTTGGGTTAACAAATTCTTTTTCGTCATTTTGTTTTGCCAGCCGGTTTAATTTTTCAAAACCCGCTTTTGGCATAAACACCTCACCACGCACTTCTAATACATCTGGAAAATTTTCACCTAACAGCCGCAACGGTACGCATCGCATGGTGCGAACATTCTGTGTGACATTCTCACCGGTTGAACCGTCACCCCTTGTTGCAGCATAAATCAGCTCACCTTTTTCATAACGTAAACTAATTGCCAAGCCGTCCAGCTTTGGTTCTGCGGTTAATTCGATTTCATCTTCATTATGAAGTCTATCTTGCAAGCGCTGATAAAAGGACAACAAGCCTTCTTCACTGAAAACATTATCGAGTGATAACATTGGCATTTGATGCTGTATTTGATCGAATGCGGTTAATGGCTTTGCGCCAACACGCTGTGTTGGTGAATCGGAGGTAATTAATTGTGGATGTTTTTCTTCTAACGCGACAAGCTGGTTATATAAACGATCATATTGGGCATCGGGAATGTCCGGATCATCTAATACATAGTATTGGTAAGAATGATAACGAAGTTTTTCTCG
>CAZALW010000475.1:0-2032 GCA_964485705.1 uncultured Thiotrichaceae bacterium | reverse complement strand
CCGCATTTTCCAGATAAAAACCGGCGTTTGGCCATGGCCACGCACTATGCACTCTATCTTGCATGGATGGGTGAGTTTGAAGCCTTTACCGCGCTTGTCGAGAGACTGAAACCCTCGGCCACCATAAATAACATACAGCCGGTGAATCTGATTGCCTGGTTTCAGACCGAAGCCATGCACTACTGGTTGAATGCGAACATTGAAGAAAGTCAGCAATCTGTTCAAACTGGACTGAGACTGGCCGAAAAAACCGGTATACATCTATGGGATTTTATTTTACGCGTACAGGATACCTACCTGGCACTGGAATCCACTAACCCGGATCAGTGGCAGAACTATCTGCAAAAAGTACGCGACATCATGGATGAAAACGGGCGTTTGCACCAGGCGCATTATTATTATCTTGCTGCGCTGGAAGCATTGCTACAGAAAAATCATCAACGTGCCCTGTTGCATATCAAAAAATCACTGCAGGCGACCATTGCGCTTGGCACCCCGTTTCCTGAAGCCCTCAACTGCATTGCCAGGGGCAGGATACAAATCGAACTCGCTGAATATGAAAAGGCCGAAATCTGGATGACTAAAGCCAGCGCTCTGGCGGAGCCAATCAACAGTCGTTTTTTGCACTTTAATCTTTATCTAAGCCAGGCCGAACTGGGTTATGCGCGTGAGGATAATAAAACCGGTGTCACTGCACTGAAACAGGCAATGGCCATCGGCAGGCAGAAAAGCTACTTTAATACCGACTGGTGGCGACCCCAGGCCATGTGCGGACTGTGCATCAAGGCGCTGGAAAACAATATTGAAGTTGATTACGTCCAGCAGCTGGTAAAAACACGCCAGCTAAACCCCGTTAGCCCGCCTCTTCATCTCGATAACTGGCCCTGGTCTGTCAGAATCTATACCCTGGGTCGCTTCAGCGTATTGCTTGATGGTATACCTGTAAGCGTTAATGGCAAAAGCAAAAACAAACCGATAGAACTGCTCAAAGCGCTGATTGCCATGGGCGGGCGTGATGTTAGCGAAGCAAGGATTTGCGAGGCGCTGTGGCCGGATGCTGAGGGGGATAATGCACACAGTTCCTTTACCTCAACGCTGTCGCGCTTGCGCCAACTGCTGGGCAGTAGGCTGTTGCTTGTTCATAATGGCCAATTGAGTCTGAATGATCATTTTTGCTGGCTGGATACCTGGGCCTATGAACGTAGCCTCGGCGAACTGGAATCGGCACTATCAAATTCTGAAGAGCAGCAACTAATAACCATCGAGCAAAAAATTCAGCGCGTGTTTGACCTCTATCATGGTTTCTTTATGGAGAAAGAGCATCAGCCAGGTTGGATGCTGCCACAAAGAGAGCGTTTGCAAACAAAGTTATTAAGGATGATTAAACGGCTGACCCATTTCTACAGTAGCCAGGGGCATTGTAAAAAAGTCATCACCCTGTATGAGAAAGCGCAGGAGCTGGACCCACTGTCAGAAGAACACTATCGCGGTCTGATGCGATGCCATGCTGCTTTGGGTAATAGAGCGAAAGCACTGGCGGTTTATGAAAACTGCCGGTCAATTCTCGATACAACCTTTGGCATTAAACCTTCAGAGAAAACTGAACAACTTTTTAAACTGATTAAAATGGATGATAAACAACAATTAAAACGTGCCTGCAAACTTTGTGCTCAAGTCAGGTAGGGTGGGAAGGCTGCGAATTAGCTTAGACCTTCCTGTTTTGCTTTTTTTTGATACAACTCAATTTTTTCTCCTTCTTGTCTTTTCTGTGACCTGTTTGTGACCTCCGGTAGTGTAAGTTTCCTGAATATTACAGAACCATTATTGATGGACTTGTATTAACACAAATCACATAACTTATGTTAGAGGGAAGGGCATGGCCATACTCATTCGATTTTTCTTATTATTAGCTATCGTTGTCTCACTGCAGGGCTGTAAAGGCTTGCTTTCAGGCGATAATGAAACAACGGTTGATGATGACCTCCTGTCTTATATCGTTGGTGGCACAGTCACTGGCCTGACAGGAACGGTG
>CAZALW010000474.1:0-2040 GCA_964485705.1 uncultured Thiotrichaceae bacterium | reverse complement strand
AGAGCTAAAGCCCTTATGAACTAACCATGACTGCTGTTATTTATTCGGCAACAACAGCTTCAAGAGCGAGGGTATCCAGCTCAAGATGATTATGACGGATTTCCTTGATTAAACCGGTGCGTTTGAATTCAGAAAGTGTTCGACTAGCCGTTTCTATTGTCATATTCAATATTGAACCCATATCTTCACGGCTCAGCAGCAAACATTCCGTAGAGTCTTCAGCTTCGGTTAAACGTAACAGCAAATTTGCCATGCGTTTTTTTGCAGAACCTGTTGACAACTTTGTTATCCAGGCATCTGCTTCACTCAATGTTTTTTGCCAGCGCGCCATCAAGTCTTTAAGTAGTGCAGGATTTTTTTGACTTAAACGGCTCACATCCTCTTTCGCATAACGACATAACTCTGTCGTGCGCAATGCCACTGCTTCATGGTCATACCGCTGACCCGCCATCATTTCCAGCCCCAGCACATCAGTACTACGTACCAGACGCACAATACGCTGTGACCCATCAGGCAGGTACTGAACCAGTTTTAACAATCCACTACGCACGGTAAAAAGGTGGCGACCAGAATCACCCGCTTTATAAAGCACATTACCAGGCTCCAGTGTCATTTGCTCGACCTGCTCATGAATAGATTCAAAATCCTTTTCTGTCAGACCGCTAAACAAAACTGAACTACGTATAGAACAGTTAAGGCAATCTGTTTCGCCTTCCCATGCTTGCATTGAGGTCATTTGCTTCGCCACTGATTTAGTTCCTATAGAATAAATAACACCAATTTTACCCTTTTTAATGGGGCTAATTCTTAACTACTTTGGTATATAACAACCCAACCTTTGGCCTTATATCCATACTTTTTAGCAAAGCACCTATTCTAATTTGAACTTGAAATGCTTTTTATTGGCCAGAACACATCAAGGACTTTTAAAGCTATAACAACATAGATGGCCGCCATTGAAATAAACAAAATTCGCAAAACAAAATTTTCTGAGAAGTCTGAACCCTCAGCAAGACTACTGTTCACCAGAATAATCATTGCCACCATTGCTGATGGCAGATATTTTGCAATCGGTTTAGCGGAATTTATCGCAGCACCAATACCAAGGCTGGTTAAAAACATAAGCAGAACAAGAAAGTAATACTCCGGTACCGCTACCAGTGCCCGGTAAATGAAAAAAGCGATACCACCACCAATCAGCGTTGACTTAATCGAGTTTATTCCCGCGGCTTTACCTTTGTCCAGATTGGGTGACAGGGTGAAAATTGCAGCAAACACCATTACCAGTATCTGACTGATCCAATTATTGGCAATAAAAACTATTACAATTGGCAACACCACGATGCTGCTTTTCAGTGCGAACATTGCAGCCGGTGCTGAATACCCCGGTTGATATCCTGCCGGTGCGGGCTCTGCAGTGCCACCCTGCGCATCACGCAACCAGCCGGCACTATTTTCAATGCTTTCAAGATCACCAATGGCACCGCCTTTTTCATGACTCACGGCAAACCCCATACTGCTGACCTTGCCATGAAAAATCCTGTTGACTTGTGCTTGCAGAATCACTCATCAGTTCACTCCTTTATTATTTTTGTGCTTTATTTTAACCTTCGTACTCGTGAGCGGAACCAGAGTGATGGAGTATAAGAGGGTTTCGATTGCGAATTCCTCAATATTCCTTTATTCTCTCACCTAGCATTTAGGTGGACAAAGCCATGAGTAACGACATACTAACCTTGAAAGAAGTAGCTAAATATCTCAAGTTAGCAGAGAAGACAGCGTATCGCCTGGCAGCTGAAGGTAAGCTGCCAGGCTTTAAAGTTGGGGGTAGCTGGCGCTTTAAAGAATCAGATATCGATGGGTGGATAGAAAAACAAAAATACAAGGCCAATTCACGAACATAAAAGATAATAAATGTATGAGCAGGTAACGAAGGTAAATAATGGCAAACGACAACAATAATTTTGAAGCGGCACTCTTTAATACTGCGGATAAGCTAAGAAAGAATATCGATGCAGCAGAGTATAAGAATGTCGTACT
>CAZALW010000473.1:0-2050 GCA_964485705.1 uncultured Thiotrichaceae bacterium | reverse complement strand
CTGACTTTGTGGCTTGTGTTTTAATCAGTTTTTTGCGTATCCGTCTGCCCATCCACCAGACCAGCGTTATCACCGGTAAGATGAGTATGGCTATCAGCTGATATTTCTCCAGCCCGAGGACGGGTGTAAGGGGTTCGAGCAGATAACCAAGTAGCGATACCGCATAATAAGTGATCGCGACTACGGAGAGCCCCTCGACGGTTTCCTGTAAGCGCATTTGCAATCCGGCACGCTCGTCCATGCGCGCCAGCACTTGTTTGTTTTGCTGGGCGTTTTCTACATCAACCCGTGTACGCAGCAGATTGGCAGCGCGTTCGGTACGTGTCGAAAGATCTTGCAGGCGCTGCTTGCTGGCAAGACAGGTACGCATGGCTGGTTCATAGCGTCGCTTCATGAATTCAGCGAACATTTGCCGACCCTCAAAGCGCTCCTCTCGCAGAATCATGATACGTTGCTCAACAATTTTGCAGTAGGCTTCGCTCGCCCCAAAGCGGAATGCAGTGCGTGACACGAGATTTTCGATTCGCCCGGCAAGACCAAGAAGTTCTTCCAGAGTGGCAGAATCCTTACATTTGTCCTCGGAAAGGTGATCGAAGATGCTGGTTAATTCCGTTTCCATCACGTCGATTTCGTTGCCCACTGTCCGTGCTACCGGCAAACCTAACATGGATGCACTCATATAGGTTTTCATCTCTAGCAAACGCTGGGCAATACGACCAAGTTGGCGCTGGCTTACACCATTATTGGCGATGATGGCAACGCGTACATGTCCCGCTTCATCAATCCGGAAGTCGGTGGCGATGATGGCTTCGCGATCTGCCACGTAGGAAATAGTCAGGCTTTCAGAGACAAACCATTTCGCCATTTTCTCATCGAGTGCTGGCATTGACTCAGTAGTTAGGTCAGCGGTTTCAATGCGCAGGAGCACCGATGAGATCACCACTCCGGGTGCCTGTGCCAGCCAGTTTTTTGGGAACAGGTTGAAGGCCTGACCGTCAAAGGGTCGATCTTCCACTCCGTCTGCGTACAGCGTGTAGCTAACAAATTCTGAGTGTGTTTCCCACTTGAGATAGCTGCGCCCCAGGCTGACGGCATGATGAGTGGCATTCGGCGCAGGATGTGCCGCGTTGAAACGATCAAGCAGGGCAATAAGATGAGCGCGATCAAGTGAGCGATCCCGCTTGGCTGCATGGTCAGGTTGTTTGATTGCTAAATAGGCGGCACGGCAGGGTGCCGTCAGTTCAGGGAAGGGACGGGCGTGTAGTTCGTTGTTGAGTGGGTAACGCAGGGGGTGGTCTTTGATGGCGTTGTCAGTCATGGTTTATCTTTTGGGTTGTGGGATTCTGCCGTCATTTTAAACAGGGTTGCCAGACAAAGCATCAATAATCGGGCAATCCTCAACTTTATAGTTTCTGCCTTTACAGTGAGCGGCCATTTCATTCAAAGCCTTCTGCAGTCGTTTCAAATCATTAATTTTTTCCTGTACTGCATGTGAATGTAACATTGCCATGGCTTTAACCTCACCACAGGTATGGCCGGGCTCATCTATGAAACACAATAACTCAGTGATCTGTTTAATGGTAAAACCCAAATCACGGCTACGGCGGATTAATGTCAGGTGTTTCAGGTGATCAAGTGAATACAGTCGGTGGCCACCTATGGTTCTAGGTGGTTTTGGCATCAGCCCGATTTTTTCATAGTAACGAACTGTTTCAGTTTTGCAGTCGCAGGCATCGGCAAGCTGTCCCATGCGATAATATTTTTTTTCTGAAATATTCATATGATGCCCTTGAACCTGTAGTTACTACAGGATTTATAATAACTTATAAACAACTTAAGGGGCATCTAATGGCTAAAATTAAACTGGTTTCTGACCTGACTTGCCCGCACTGTGGCTATAAATCCAGTGAGACCATGACCACGGATAGTTGTCTATATTATTATGAATGTCCGGGCTGCGGCGTATTACTCAAACCCTTATCAGGCGATTGCTGCGTGTTCTGTTCTTACGGTAGCATAGCCTGCCCACCGATACAGCAAGCCCGGCTGG
>CAZALW010000472.1:0-2056 GCA_964485705.1 uncultured Thiotrichaceae bacterium | reverse complement strand
AATGATTTTATGAACCAAGTTCTTTAAGTTAGGCTGAATGTTATGGCTAATCAGGTAAAATTTTGTATCAGGAGATGTTAGGATTAATTATAGGGCGCTTCTATTTTTAGAGATGCCCTATACTGCTTTGTTTTTCAGTTGAAGCTGGCATCGGTTTAGTTGCTGTCTGGTTATCAACATATTGCATAAAGGGTGATAAGCGGTCAAGCACTGCTGTTAAATGCTGTTCTGGAATTTGACAAAAATTTCCCGCCAGTATGAGTGAAAATGCCTGTTCAATATTCTGCTCAGTAATCGCGTCAGGCGGGGCTTCGGTCTCTATCTGTTCGTCGTAACAAACAATCTGCTCGGTTAATGAATGAATGGCCTGTTGCAAAGCATTATCAGCTTGTTCCAGTATATCTTTAAACACATTAACTTCAACTAAATCAGGAGCTGTATAACCGGCCACGAATTTTACTCGTATTCTTTCCTTACCGGTATCAAAAACAAGCTTATTAATACTTTTGCAAATACGATGAATAACAGCTTCTGTTTTTTGTTTACCGGTCATCGGCAATACCAGTGCATATTTTGCTACCCCTATGCGTGCAGCAATATCCTCTTCACGCATGCCTTCCTGCAGCCGCATGCCTACGACTTTAATGATATGTTGAGCAACTCTCTTGCCGTGATTTGAAAAACATTTCTGGAAATCGGTAATTTCAAAAAACACAGTACTAACAGGCAGTTTGTGTCGACTGGCAAGCGAAACTGTTTTTGCGCCCTGTATCAGTAGTGAGTTGGCATTGTATAAACCGGTGAGTTTGTCGTAAGCCATTTTTTTTTCGAGCTCAATCACCTTCCGGCTTAACTGTACATAGGCTTTAGCGCGGTTAACTAAATCGCTTGAATTAAATGGTTTGGCAACAAAATCAGTTGCGCCAGCATCAATAACTTCCTGTTTTATTGATTCAGAGTCTTCGTGCCCGGTCATAATGATCACTGGCAAGGTGGCAATATATTCAGTGTCTGCGCTGCGTATATAATTTAATAGTTCCATACCATCAAGATTGGGCATGCTTAAATCTGTAAACACCGCAGAAATAGCTTTCTCTTTCTGTAATATTTCCCAGGCAATCTGGCCATCTTCAGCAAGATGAACGTCATAATCATTAGTCAGCATTTTCTTAGCCGCATGGCGAATCACTTTTGAATCATCTACTACCAATAGTTTCGGTTTTTTTGTAACTTGCTCATTCATAAACTAAAATCTCCTGTCACACTTAAGCCCTCTAACACGGCGTTTTTATAGTGTGGGATATTTTTATACTAAAAATGGTGTATATTCATTGTTTCATATATAAGGGCATCGCTAAAAGCATAGTTGCAAATCATTCAGTTGCAAATGGTCACGCTGTATTTAATATGAACAGGTATAAAATTAATCAGAGGTTCCCCGATTTAAAAATTTCTTTATGTCGCTGTATTTTCATGGCAAATAGCTATAATGTATAAAGCAGACATCCTGATGCTAACTTTATAGCTACTATCAAGAGCCTCTATCAAGAGCCTCTATTAAGAGTAAGGGAAACACTTCTTCATGAGTGAAAATAACAAAAACAACGAATATAGAATCAGCCCATATGAAAAACTTGTTGTTGATATCCGCAACAACCTGACAACACGATTGGCTGATCTGATGTCGAAGCTGTTGAATTCAGCTCAGGACAATCTGTTTGATATGTCAGAAGTTGCGGATAACAACAAAGACCAGGCTCGTTATTTTGAGTTAATGCATCAGCTGCGAGCACTAAAAACCTCTATAGCCAGCACCTTTGATAATAAGGTAAAAAAACTTCTGCTGCCAGTCAGCGAGTTTGAAGCAAGCCAGGCGCAGCATAAAACTGAAGATGATGAATTAAGTCTGGTCGGGCAGGATGAAATGGAAGGCATTGTGCTGGTAAAAAGCATTGGTGAACGAGCCGGCTCAAAATACCGCGAACAGTTGCAACACCTTGAAGCACGACTGGAACATCTGGCACTTAAAACATCAACTGTTTTTACTAAAGACGCG
>CAZALW010000471.1:0-2068 GCA_964485705.1 uncultured Thiotrichaceae bacterium | reverse complement strand
ATTTTGATTTTGTCGGTAAAAACACCACATAGCTGTTACCCACCTGAAACTTTGGTACGCCATGAATACGAAGCGTGGTATTGCTGTTTTTTAGAAAACCGCCAATTTGTTTGATAGTATGTGTTTTTCCGGCATCGCCCTTAATTAAATCAATCACTTTAAATTCAGTAAAAGTCACAATTTGACCGCTTTGTTGATCCTTCTTCACCTTGTTATTTAAAACTTCACCAAAAAAAATTAATGTTGCACGGGTAGAAAGCTGTTCAAGGCTAATAGGCCGTAAACTGGTTGCTGCTGCAGAAGACAGGTTAAATAAAGTAAACAGTAAGCTGAATATAATAATATTGGGTTTCATAAGTGTACTCATAATACGCAGTGTAAAGGCTGAAATAATAAGCGCAGGCAGTCCATGTGACTGATTTTTCGTACTGGTGTTCCAATGTCCATTCTTTATCATACCTCTGCATTTGACTCAGAATAATTTTGTTGAGGCATATAATCTAATGTTTTTGCCGCAAAGGACGCAAAGAGCGCAAAAAAAAGATTAAATTTGCGTTTTTTTGCGTTCTTTGCGGCTAAATTCTTCACTACGTAACTTAAATAACTTTTTATGAGTTAAATGCAGAGGCACGTTCTTTATTTATTTTGTTTAAGGCTTTTGTGCGGCAGGATAAGAGCAAAACGCTACGACACCTCAATCAATACCAACTGTCACACATAATCCTTAAACCTAAAAAAATTAGTTGAATCGTAGCGAGAGCGATCAAGGCGCTGAATATACAGGACTTTCTCGGTTATTTTGAGCGAAAACGTATCACCCATACGGTGAGTTCAAAATATTCGAAAAAGTCCTGTATATTCAGTGCATTGGACGCTCGCAGTTGGTTCAAATGATTTTTTTAGGTTAAACCATACAGATGTTATTCAGAACAATCCTCCGAGCCTAACTGCCCACTATTGAGTAACTCTTCAGTAAAACCAAATTTTTCAGGGTCACTCAGCCGTTGTGTATAAATAATGCCATCTAAATGGTCGCACTCATGCTGCACCACACGGGCATGAAAACCTGTCGCCGTCACGTCGATGGTCGCACCCGTCGCATCAAAGCCGGTATAACGAATGTGCGTATAACGTGAAACCACACCGCGCATACCCGGTACACTCAAACAGCCTTCCCAGCCGTCCTCTTTATCCTCTGATAGTGGGATTATTTTTGGGTTGATGAGCACGGTTTTAGGCACTGCATCGTTATCGGGATAACGCGAATTATTGTCAAAGCCAAAAATCACCACACGTAACCCGATGCCAATTTGTGGCGCTGCAAGACCTGCACCCTCTTCTGCGGTCATGGTATCAAACAGGTCTTCAATTAAGGCATCAAGTTCAGCTTGATTGAATCCACTAATTTCAGTAGCAACCTGAAATAAACGTGGATCACCAAGACGTAGTACGGATCGTATTGCCATGAATTTTCCTGTGGTTATTGAAAAGGTTTAAATATGATAAAATTATCACTCATTTACACTGTCTTAGTGAAGCAAACACTTCATTTTTATTTAATATATGTCTACAGTAAACCAAAACACAAGCCCTGAGCAACAGTTATTGCGCACCCAAAAAGTGATGAATGCGCTGGACGAATGGGGTCTCACTGGCGAGCAAATACTTGCTGTTCTGGATTTTCCAAACACACAGCGCAGCCGTCATCTGGCGAGATATCGAAAGGACACACCGTTTCCTGATGATGAAAACGTGGCTTGCCGTGTGACATTTTTGCTGGGCATTATTGATGCATTAAGAACCACCTACCCCAGAAACCTGCAGATGGGCGCACGCTGGATGGCCGCTCCACACAGACGATTAAAAAACCGATGCCCATTACAGGCCATGCTGGAAGATGGTGAAACTGGTGTGGTCGCGGTTTTATCTGAACTGGATTGCGCTTATGCCTGGGAGTTGAGCGGTTCTAAAATTAATTAATTGAAATGTTTGGCTGTGAAATGTTTGTCTGCTATCGGTCATTAGCGGACACACAGAAAAAACAAACCCTCCTAACCTCCCTTTCAAA
>CAZALW010000470.1:0-2075 GCA_964485705.1 uncultured Thiotrichaceae bacterium | reverse complement strand
ACAACGAAATAACAGCATCAGAAATAATCGCCATAGACCCAATGGATCTGGTCGGTCAGGAACGCCAAAGCATCAAACAGGCACTGGAAAAAACCCGCTGGAACAAAACCGCTGCGGCAAAATTACTGGGGTTGAGTTTACGACAATTACGTTACCGCCTGCAAAAACTGGATATTGAATAGGCATTTTCACCCCTAATCTACATATAGAAGCAGTTACTCTCTGATTCAAATTTTTATAAATTGACAATAAATCCATTTTTATGTAAAAATAAAATATACCAAATATACCAAATATACCAAATATACCAAATATACCAAATATATTTTAGGAGTAATAAATGGCTCAGCTACATTTTTACATCCCGGATTCTGTGGCAGATAAAATAAAACTCAAAGCCAAACACGCTCACTTACCCGTATCTAAATACCTTGCAGAGCTGGTCAAACGAGAAGTTGTCGATCAATGGCCAGAAGACTATTTTAATAACTTTGGCAAATGGCAGGGTGAGTCTTTGCAACGCCCTGCTCAAAAATCTTTTGAAGAACGTGAAAAATTTGACTAATGTATCTGCTTGACACCAACGTTTGCATTCACTTGTTAAATCATCGCCATTCATCGCCTTCTGATATTGCTTTATGCAGTGTGGTCAAAGCCGAACTACTCTTTGGTGCCAGACATAGCAAGAAGGTTGAAGCCAATCTGCAATTACTTAATCACTTTTTTGCGCCCCGAATTCAACTCATAAGTACAGTCTTGCCTTTCCATCCTTTGGTTCGTAAACGCCACATCCATGTGCCACTACTGACGACAGCTGTGCAGAAGAATATGGGGTAATACGTGCCGATCTAAGTACACAGGGGAAAATAATTGGACCGAATGATCTTATGATAGCCGCTATTGCCAGAGCGCATAATGCCGTTCTGGTCACGCACAATACCGGTGGTTTTCGCGCATTACGGGGTTGCGGCTGGAAGACTGGCAAAGCTAAGTAATAATAGACGAATGTAGCCTCGTTCCCATGCTCCTGCGTGGGAATGCGTACTGACTGCCATTTATCAACCACACGTTCATACTACTTGAATAAATTTTACTCTGACCCCAATGCCACATTAATTTAGCCTGTCATTTGCCTCTGGCTCTACATCAGGAACTTTAGCCATTGCTTTTAAGAAGGCTTCTTTATTACCTTTCTTTGCTCGTTCTATTAAATAATTTTCAGTCATCAATGCTGACATTTTTTCAGCCACAGCAGATGAAATGAATTGATTTATAGATATACCTTCTTTCTTTGCAAGAAACTTAACTTCATCATGAAGCGAATTTGCCAACCGTAAACTAAGTGTGCTCATAACAATAAACCTCTTACCTTTAAAAATTCATAGGGTGTTAAAACTTCAATTCCGAATTTTTCACACCCCTTAAAGTCTTTTTTATTAAATGTGATTATATATTTACTCTGTGATTTCACTGCTAGCTCAAGCACTAAATCATCTTTTGGATCTTTTAATATAGGTCTCCACAAGTAAAATATTTTTTGAATATTTGACTGACTTAAAAAGTAATTAAGAACTGTCTCTATTTCTTTTTCTGTTAATTCACCAACGACACTTTCTCTTTTTGCAACTGACTCATACTCAATAAATAATGGCACAGAAATATTAGTTACAAACAAGTTTTCGGTAAGAAGCATCAGTAATTTATAGCAAGCCCCTTTCTTAGATTTTAAAGCACCGATAAATACATTTGTGTCGATTGTAATATTTATATCACACATTGTGTAGTATTATATACGATACCAAATATTGCATCAAGTATGACCAATCTCTTGTTGCCTAACAATTACCACTCTTCACAAGTAATTGGGTGACCCCAATTATTCCTTGTTTCAATTATTGACCACATTAAAACGTTAGATGACAACTCTCTTGAAAAACGCCGGGACATTGGAAGAAAAGTTCCAGAATTTAACCAGGAAAAAATAACAGAGCTTATTCACCCACCCTTTCGCATTGTATATTTAAGGGAGAAAAACTCAATTCATATTATTAGAGTGTGGCGCAGTGAGAGATTAC
>CAZALW010000469.1:0-2080 GCA_964485705.1 uncultured Thiotrichaceae bacterium | reverse complement strand
GTTAACATACACCATTCTCTTAAACCCCAGCACGCCGTACACTAATTACATAACGCTTGAACTCAGTTGACCATAATACAGAGCGAAGCGGCGTATTATTGGTCAACTGCAGTGACTTGTTATACGCTGGTTAATATTAGCGCGCATTTAGCGTTTTCATGCCCACAGTGTTGATTACGTTATTGACTTTTTCATTGTCTTTTAGATCCCAAACAAGCCATTGTTCGCCACCAAACAGAACTAAATTATAACTTATATTTTTTGATTTAAGTTCATCCAATACTTCTGGTTGTAAATCTGGCGATATTGCGGATGAACGCCCTCTAGGGATTATTTTATCTGTTTCTTGATTTACATAATCAATAACGTAAGACGGAGGTGGGTATTTAATCTCTATTGTTGATTCATTGATAATACGATACCAATCTTTATTTTCTTGTAGCTTAGAGATGAGTAATTCTGTGATTTTGTTATCTCCTGTTTGAACAGGGATAGTCTTTTCTGGTTGTGACTGTGTGCCACAACTGGAAATGGTAAATGCTAATAATATTACGAATATGCTTTTAATCATTTTTGCGTATAACGCTTGAACTCAGTTGACCTGCGATACGACGTGTAGCGAAGCGAAACGGCGTATTGCTGGGTCAACTGCAGTGACTTGTTATAAGCGCTTTTAATGTGTTGCAAATGTGTTCCATTTCTTAGTATCAAGTTCCATTGCGCAATAAGCCTCGAATAAGTATATTTCTAAATCATTATCTATTTTTACATAGGCTACTTTCATTTTAGAAATTCTCTCCTTTGCTTTATTGAATCTTTTTTTAAAGGCTTCTGTTTTCATAGCATCAGATCGTGTTAAGTTGTGCTGAACACCATGATTTGCAATCCTGTAAGCCAAGCTGGCATCGAAATGTGTAGTACCCTTGACATGTTGAAGCAGCCTGTTTATTACAGACCTTGATATGCCTACATAAATTGGATGATTATTTTCAATTAATACATAACAGCCAGAAAAATCATTTTTTAGCTTCAAGTTTTTAAGTGCAGTCGCTTTACCAACTCCTTTTGTTGAAAATTCAGACATGCTAACTGGTAAGGTAATCTTTTTATTAATCTCGCTCATATATCCAGGAAGCACTGTTTTTGACAGTTCCTTAAATGAGTATTTACATTTATCAATTGCCATTATCTTTCCTTAAGCTTATAACGTCGCAAATCACCGGCGGTTAAAAGTGTTGCGCGTCTTTTGCGCGACGCTTTTAACCGTCCGAGTGAATTTGCATTGTTATGTTTTTTATATTAAAAGTATTTTGTTGCACCAAAGGATAAGCTATTACCATCACTATCAAATGAATACCCTGCATCAATTGTAAATAATTTATTTACATAATATGAGGCACCAAAACTTATATCAGTACTTGAGTCATCCTCAATTTTTGTTCTATCAATAAAACCATTTAATTCAACATTGTGAGCAACCATCGCTCTTATACCAGCAAATATTGAATTACCATCTGCGTCTTCACTAGAAAAAAAAGATCCATCCACATCTATATCCACACTTCCTTTTATTATTTGTGCGCCAGCTACGAAATCAACAGTAGCATCTATTGGTGTGTGAAAAATCGCACCCAGACTTCCCACATCAACATCCGCATCAACTGTTACTCCTCCAGAAGTCACATCCGCACTGCCTGTGCCATAACTAGCGATAATGGCAAAATTATTTGCAACATTAAACGATAGAGTGAAATTTATACCGTTACCTTCTAAATCTTCTGAAATCCCATCTATTTCTTCACTAAATATTGAGTATGAAGCAGATATGAACGTGTAACTAAATGTTTCAGCACTTACGGGTAAGGTTGCACAAATTAATGCTAAAGTTGATACTAATTGGTGAAAGTGATTTTTTTTCATTTTTTTCTCCTTTTGATTTTTTAAACATAACGTCTCGCATAACTGACCTTTTTATATGACGTGTAGCGAAGCGAAACGGCGTATAAAAAGGTCAAGTTGATGCACTTGTTGAACAAAGCCGCAAAGCGGCAGAAAACCCGCACACCTGAACAAGTATAAT
>CAZALW010000468.1:0-2102 GCA_964485705.1 uncultured Thiotrichaceae bacterium | reverse complement strand
CTCTTCCGTAAATATCATCAAAACGTACAATATCGTCTTCGCCAAGATAACTGCCAGTTTGTACTTCTATTAATTCAAGGGGGATTTTACCTATATTTTCGAGCCTGTGTTTTGTGCCTAGAGGAATATAGGTCGATTCATTTTCTGTCAAAATAAATACATCATCACCTTTTGTTACTTTTGCTGTACCACTAACAATAACCCAGTGTTCGGCACGATGATGATGTAACTGCAAGGAAAGCACTGCACCTGGGTTCACGGTTATTCTTTTTGCCTGAAAACGATCGGAATGATCAATTCCCTGGTAACAACCCCAGGGGCGACAAACCCGTTTATGTATTAAAACTTCTTCTCTTTCTTCTTTGGATAAGGTTTCAACAATCTGTTTTATATCTTGTACATGATTTTTGCTGGCCACTAATAATGCATCATCAGTATCGACGATGATTAAATCTTCAACCCCCAGTGTTGTTACCAATTTATGCTCTGCCCTTACATAACAGTTTTTAGTTGATACATTTTTTATATCACCAATCAATATGTTGTTATCTTCATCCAGCTTGCCAATATCGTGCAAAGCTGACCATGAACCGACATCACTCCAGCCGATATCAATGGGAATAACGACTGCGTTTTTTACTTTTTCCATCACTGCGTAATCAATCGAATCACTCGGGCATTTTGTAAATGCTTCTATGCCAACACGAATAAAGTCCATGTCATGTTGTGATGTGTTAATCGCATTCTGGCTGGCTTCATATATTTCAGGCGAAAATTCCTGCAAAGCATTTAAATAGTCCGATGCTTTAAACATAAACATGCCACTGTTCCAATAATAGCCACCTTCATTGAGATATTTTGTAGCGGTATCCAGATCAGGTTTTTCTACAAATTTCTCAATATTTGCGACTTCGTTAACGCCGACTGTAGTTGCTGCTTTAATGTATCCATAACCTGTTTCAGGGCTATTTGGAATAATACCAAAGGTGACAAAATGCCCTTCCGCAGCCTGCTGCAGTCCTGTTTCAATAGCCTGATGAAATTGCGCTATATTTTTAATATCATGATCTGCGGGCAAAACCAGCAGTATTGTATCTTCGTTAGCTGAGCCTTCATTTTCTTTCAGCGCATTAAAAGCAGCCAGGGCGATTGCCGGTGCTGTGTTGCGCCCCACTGGTTCCAGAATTATCGCGCTGGCACCAATATTTGTGGAATGAACCTGTTCTGCAACCATAAAACGGTACTCTTCATTGCAAATGACAACTGTTTTTTGGATACTCTTAAGACCTTCCAGGCGGTTTATTGTGTCCTGTAGTAAAGATGTCTCATGCAACAAAGGCAAAAGCTGTTTTGGATGTAATTTTCTGGAAAGAGGCCACAGGCGTGTTCCTGAGCCGCCTGATAAGATTATTGGTGTTATCATTTTTAATAACCGGGGTCAGAGTAACATTAATTGAAAAATAGCGGTATCAGATTTTGTTTCTTACCTTTTTTGATATTGACGATATGTTCAGGCACATCCACACCACAAACCTGAAAACCTTTTGTGCCGAGTAGTGATACTGTTGGCAAGTCGATGACACAAATTGTTTTATCTAACATTATTCCGTTTAGAACCTCGCTTCCTACGAATTTTTTGATTCCCAGTTAGTTTTTCTGTATCTGAAAAACTATGGCTGTAGTATAGACATTATTTGAAAAAATTTTATTTTCACATTTTACTATTTAGAAACGACAACTAACCTGTCACAGGGATTAGGGCATTGCTTGTCCATGACTCCATAGTTCATACTCACTAATATCAATGCTATTTCCCCAGACTACAGCATAACCACCTTGTTCAACAATAACTGATTTAAATAATGCCACGTTTTTCAATGGGGCAAACATCTCTTTTTGTAATAACGGTGAAATATCATATTTTTTCTTCTGATGATTATCAAATTCTATCAACAGGGTATGATCATCAAGGATGCTGGCTGATTGTATTTTAGGAATTCTGGGGACACATGACTTAATTATCAGACTAACTTTAGATCCTAGTTTTATTTTCTTTAAACCACGATTCAACGTGAACGGAGCCAGGTCTTGTTTCTTGCCTT
>CAZALW010000467.1:0-2109 GCA_964485705.1 uncultured Thiotrichaceae bacterium | reverse complement strand
ATGGACGGCCATGTTTGCAATTATGGCGCAAAGAGCCAGGAAGGCGGTGCGATTTTCGCCTTGACGTGCATGGATGCACTAATTCCGCAGGGGCATGGATGCCCAAGAGCGGTGATCTGACGATTTTCAGGGGCAATCTGAGCAGTTACCCTCAACTATTATTACTCGCTGAGTAGTTACAGAGACTTTACATAAGATGAATAAATTATTGATTAATGGCGGTGTTCAGCTAAAAGGCAACGTCAGAATTTCGGGTGCCAAAAATGCGGTGTTACCGATACTGGCCGCAACCTTGCTGGCTGATAGCCCGGCAACCATTGAAAATGTACCGCATTTGCATGATGTTACCACCACCATCGAGTTGCTTGGCTGCATGGGAGTAATGGTTTCAATTGATGAGAAATTAAGTATTGAAGTCGATAGTTCTACTATTGAAAATTACACCGCGCCCTACCATCTGGTAAAAACCATGCGCTCGTCGATTCTGGTATTAGGTCCGCTGTTGGCACGTTTTGGTGTTGCTGAAGTTTCTCTACCAGGTGGTTGCGCCATTGGTTCCCGCCCGGTGGATTTGCACATTAAAGGTTTGCAGGCGATGGGTGCCGAAATTGATGTCAGCAACGGCTATATTCATGCCAAAGCAAAACGTTTAAAAGGGGTGCGACTGGTGATGGATGTGGTGACCGTGACTGGCACGGAAAATTTGATGATGGCTGCTGCACTTGCCGATGGCACCACCATTATCGAGAATGCTGCACGTGAGCCCGAGGTGGTTGATCTGGCCAATTTTATCATTGCCATGGGTGGAAAAATTTCCGGTGCCGGTACTGACACGATCACCATAGAAGGTGTCGAAAAACTCCACGGTACGCGTTATCGTGTACTGCCGGATCGAATTGAAACCGGTACTTATCTGGTTGCAGCGGCCATTACCGGTGGCAGTATCATGGTGAAAGATACGCAGCCCCATCTGCTTGATGCAATAATAGAAAAATTACGTGAAGCCGGAGCCAAAATTGAAATAGGCGAGGACTGGATTTCACTGGATATGGAAGGCCGGCGACCCAAAGCTGTGAGTATTCGTACTGCACCCTATCCGGCTTTTCCGACCGATATGCAGGCACAGTTTGCTGCCTTAAACACCATTGCCGAAGGCACCGCCACCGTGGTTGAAACCGTTTTTGAAAACCGCTTCATGCACGTGCAGGAATTAAAACGCATGGGTGCGGATATTGAGATAGAAGGCAATACCGCCATTATTCGTGGTATTGATAAATTGACTAGCGCTCCGGTAATGGCGACCGATTTACGCGCCTCTGCCAGCCTTATCATCGCAGGTCTGGTTGCCAGCGGCGAGACCGAAGTACAACGTATTTATCACATTGACCGTGGTTATGAAAATATTGAAGAAAAACTGGCGCTACTGGGCGCAAAGATACGCCGTACTCACGAGTGAGCACGGCGTATCTTTGCGCAATGAAAAATGAAAATCGCACCGCCTTCCTGGCTCCTTGCGAAATACCATCCATCCATGGATATAAATGAAAAGTGAAAAATGGAGAAACAAAAACACTGTTATAGTTAAAAATTTAACATGGAGCAGTTCGTTATGGAGAATGTTATAAAGGAGAAAAGCTTTTCGTTTGCTTTGCGAATCGTTAAGCTAGCGCAATATTTGAATGTTAACAAAAAAGAATTTGTGTTAAGTAAACAAGTTCTCAGATCCGGAACAGCTATTGGTGCATTGATAAGTGAAGCAGAGTTTGCTCAGTCTAAATTGGATTTTATAAATAAATTGAGTATAGGGCTAAAAGAAGCAAGCGAAACATATTACTGGTTAAAACTATTACATGAAGGCGGGTACATATCCAAAACCATGTTTGGTAGTATAAAGCCACAAATAAAAGAATTAATTAAATTATTAGTAGTTAGCACCAAAACAGCAAAAAATAACATAAAGGAAAACAAGTGAGCCTCCCATTTTTCAATTATATCCATGGATGGATGGTATTTCGCAAGGAGCCAGGAAGGCGGTGCGATTTTCATTTTTCATTTGAGCGAAGCTCAATGGCTTTTGACCTTAAATTTTTCACTTTTCACTTTTCATTT
>CAZALW010000466.1:0-2126 GCA_964485705.1 uncultured Thiotrichaceae bacterium | reverse complement strand
TCAAAGGGGGATTGAGGGGGTTTAGTTTTTAATGTCTGCTATGTGTCGAACTCGGTCATCTGCAGACAAAGTTGCGGTCTTTTTGCGTAACTTATTTGTTATTCAATAAATTCCTGTGATGTAAAAAACTGTGGAATAGCCTGTCCGTCTATAGCTGATATGTGTTAATATCAAGCGCTTTAAAACGTATTTAGTGCCGTATTTTCGGTGCTATTTTTTTGGGCGGCAGGTGGTGATAACACACTGCAAAGCTCCTCATCATGGAACCTGGACGGAAGTTTAATAGCACACCTACATGTCTGAATTCGCAAAAGAAATATCCCCGGTAAATCTCGAAGACGAAATGCGTCAATCCTATCTGGATTACGCCATGAGTGTCATTGTTGGCCGCGCCTTGCCCGATGTTCGAGATGGTTTAAAACCGGTACATCGTCGTGTGCTTTACGCCATGAGTGTACTGGGCAACGACTTCAACAAGCCTTACAAGAAATCAGCCCGTGTGGTTGGTGATGTTATTGGTAAATATCACCCGCATGGTGATACTGCTGTGTACGATACCATCGTGCGTATGGCGCAGCCGTTTTCCTTGCGTTATATGCTGGTTGATGGTCAGGGTAACTTTGGTTCGGTAGATGGCGACGCGCCGGCCGCCATGCGTTATACCGAAGTGCGCATGTCAAAAATTGCCCACGAATTACTTGCTGATTTAGACAAGGAAACTGTCGATTTTGCAGAAAACTATGATGGTTCTGAATCCGAGCCGGTAGTGATGCCGACACGTGTTCCCAACATGCTGATTAATGGCTCAACCGGTATCGCTGTCGGCATGGCAACCAATATGCCACCACATAATCTGGGTGAAGTGATTAGTGCCTGTCTGGCATTGGTGGACAATCCTGACTTGTCCATTGACGAGCTAATGCAGCATATTCCGGCACCAGATTTACCGACCGCAGCGTTTATCAACGGTGTTAAAGGCATTCGCCAGGCGTACAAAACAGGTCGTGGACGCATGATTATGCGTGCTCGTGCTGAAATAGTTGAAAACGATAAAGGCAAGCAGACTATTATCGTTTCCGAGCTTCCCTACCAGGTAAATAAGGCGCGTTTGATTGAACGTATTGCCGAACTGGTGAAAGAGAAACGCATAGAAGGTATTTCAGCACTGCGAGATGAATCTGATAAAGACGGCATGCGTATTGTGGTTGAGGTAAAACGCGGTGAATCCGGTGACGTTTTGCTTAACAATTTGTTTTCCCAGACGGCAATGCAGTCTTCATTCGGCATTAATATGGTGGCGCTGGTTGAAGGCCAGCCGCAATTATTAAACCTGAAACAAATCCTGGACGCGTTTTTGCGGCATCGCCGTGAAGTTGTCACCCGCCGTACCATTTATGAATTACGCAAGGCGCGTGCTCGTGCACATGTCTTAGAAGGGCTGGCATTAGCGTTGGCGAATATCGATGCAATCATCGAAATGATTAAAAAATCAGCCACTCCTGTTGAGGCAAAAGCCGGGCTGGTACAAAAAATATGGCCAGCCGGTATGGTGGTCGATATGGTGGCTCGTGCCACCGCTGATGCCGATCCGACTGCTTCACGACCTGCAGATTTAGACCCGCAATACGGTCTGAAAGATGATGGTTATCATCTTTCAGAAGTACAGGCACAAGCCATACTGGACTTAAAGTTGCATCGTTTGACCGGGCTAGAGCAGGACAAAATTGTTTATGAATTCCAGCAGATACTGGATGTTATTAAAGCACTTATTGAAATACTTTCTAACCCTGAGCGTTTGCTTGAAGTGATCCGTGAAGAGCTTGCTGAAATTCGTGACAAGTATGATGACCCACGGCGTAGTGAGATCATGGCAGACCAGCTTGATTTTAACATGGAAGATCTTATTACCGAGGAAGATGTGGTAGTGACTTTCTCGCATGAAGGTTATGCCAAGTCACAACAACTGGATGTTTATAATACGCAACATCGAGGTGGCCGTGGTAAATCTGCCACCACAATGAAAACAGAAGATTTCATTGATAAACTATTTATTGCTAATACTCACGATACTCTGCTGTGTTTCTCCAGTCGCGGTAAAGTGTACTGGTTAAAAGTGTACCAGTTGC
>CAZALW010000465.1:0-2137 GCA_964485705.1 uncultured Thiotrichaceae bacterium | reverse complement strand
CATCCGTGTACGCTCTACTGCAACATCCTTGTTGCAGATGCCTGAAAAATTAATAACCTGCATGCTTTTCTTAAATTACGCTGAGTAGTTACGATTATTTTAGATATAGCCATGGCGCGACCTGTATGGATGCTGCAAGTGTGGAAAATGCAGCAGCATATTCCAACACATCACACTTAAGGGCACCGCTAAAAATAGAAGTGTCCTTAACAATATTTTCCAATTTTCATTTTTATTGCTGGATTATGCATTACTGTTGTAAAAATAGTGTCGGAATAGTTAACAGTAGAAAATATCATTAAAAATGAGCGAGATCCCTGTATAACGGGCTTTTAGCCTAAAACTGAGTTCAGTTGGGTGTCAGTAAAGTTTACAGTCTATTTATGTAAAATTTTTATCTAACTGATAATTAAAGAATTATTTTTTTGGCATGTTTTTTGTAATGTTTTTGTAATATTTAATACTAAATGTTGCAAAAAAACGGAGTGTTTGTCATGAATTTAACTAAATTCTTTATTGCGGTTCTTCTTCTGGTTTTATCCAGCCATTCTTTGGCGTTATTTATGCCTGTTGGCAGTCAGGTAAACACAGTCACAACAATCGTTTCTAATAATGTGGGCTGTTGAGGGGTGTAAACATGAGGTTTTTTTATAAGCTGCGGGGTGGAGTCCTTATTTTATTAAGTCTAGGAGCTTGTCCGAGAATAGAGAACCTACTGCGGAAAAGCTGAGTTTGGCCAGATTCTTCCATTATTTTCGTTAAATATACCTATATTCGCCTCACACATGAAAAAATCTGACTCAAATCAGCTTCCCCTCGCTACGATTTCTATTCCCGGACAAACTCCTGGCAGTTGCGTAGCATCTTTGAGCCAGAAATTAGTTAAACATAAAAAAGCCGGGCATCAGCCCGGCTTTTTTGCATTCAAAAGTCATTATCTGACAGGAGATTGCTCTTTTTCTGTATCCTGCTCTTGAGGCTGATTTGTTGCCTCTTTATCTTTCTCTTCGTTTTTATCCTGATCATTTGTATGATCAGTAGGCGCTTCACCGCCACAGCCACCACAACAACCCATGTCTTTATCCTCATGTAAAAGTTTATTAGGTTAATCACACATTCTAAAGCAGTGTGCTGTCTGGCTACTTGATTTAAGGCAATTATGATCGGGCTTTAAACCTGATTATTTAGTTTCTCGGATGCACAGAATAACCATGTCTGATCCAATGCCAGTAAGTTTAAGGCTTTCCTGATTAGCCATGAAAGCCAGCTATATTTATATTTTCATTGTAAAACAACAGCTTAACTTATTACTGTCATCTCGACCTGAGGGAGAGATCTTATACCACGGTAGCTCAAGATCTCTCCCTCAGGTCGAGATGACAGTAATAAAAATGATTTTACGAACCAATGTCTTTAAGTTAGGCTGAATATTATGGCTAATCAGGAAGGTTTTTGCCGTCATTCCCACTGGTCACCCACGTCATTTCTGCATATTTTTAGCAGGAACAAGCGTGGGCACAAGCTTTAGCGGGAATCTATGGCTGGTAGGGTCTGATATAACAGGTATTGTACTTACCGACCGATGGATTCCGACTAAGCTTGTCCTCGCACGCTTTGAGCGGGGAAACATGTCGGAATGACGGGCGTTATTGCTTAACTTACAGGCATTGACGTCCGATCCGCCTTTTTTCATCAGTTATTTTCTTCACTCTCAGATTGATTTTTCCACTTCTCGTAACAGTCAAGTCCGCAAAAGTGAATAACGTAATCCGTTGCTTCCTCACTTTTTGCTTCAGATACGGGTATTTCACTAAAGCAAATATCACATGAGATGATATCGCCCGGTTCGGATGGTTTGTTCAAACTCATTTCACACCCCCATTGCAAAGTGTCTGTGTACTGTTATATCACTAAAACCGGAGCAGAGTGTATATTTCCGATTCTCCGGCTTACTCACGTAACGGACAACAAGGCGGATAAAAAGGTAGTGCTGATGCCTGCTTTGGTCTATGAACTTACAGTTTTGTTGACTCTTTGTGCTTTCAGGAACAATATGCTGCTACATATTTTATGCCTGTACCTTAGGAGCTTGTCCGAGAATAGAGAACCTACTGCGGAAAAGCTGAGTTTGGCCAGA
>CAZALW010000464.1:0-2153 GCA_964485705.1 uncultured Thiotrichaceae bacterium | reverse complement strand
TGTTATTGATATCATCGCCCATTTTCTGGCCAACGATAGAGATAAAACCCGCCGCTTCATGCTCGCCCACTACATCCTGTAAGGTACCGGAAAGTTGGCGTAATAGCTCACGCATGAAACCGTCTCGCTCCAGCGCAATATTAAGGTTGGAAAAATTCGTTGCTGTGGGTTGCGGCATAACTATTCCTGTTATTGATTTTCCTGATTAGCCATAAGACTCCACCAGGTTAATTTTTGTAATCTGGGGGCTGTCCGAGAGACCCCCAGGTTATATCGACAACACTTTAACAAACCTTAAATGACGAATTTTGATCCAGATCATCCTTAATGCCTTATTACATCAGGCCTTAACTAAGGAGAAGGCTACGATTCAATCTTACTTAAAATACCTTCAAGCACATCTAAACTGGAATAGGCAATCTCAACCGCACCTTTGCCTTTGCCTTTTTGTTTTATCTGAACCTGCGCCCCCAAATACTCGGTTAGTCGTTCTTCCAGCTTGACAATATCCGGGTCTTTTCGCATGGTTTTAACTATTTTTGCCGGTGCGGATATTTTGCGAATTAAAGCCTCGGTTTCGCGAACGGATAAGCCTTTCCTGGCCACATCTTTCGCTACACGACTTTGCTCCAGTCCATCAATAGCCAGTAATGCGCGGGCATGACCCATTTCTATGTCGCGCATTGCCAGCAAGGTTTTAACGTCCGGGTTCAAATCCTGCAAACGTAACAAATTACTCACGGTGGCGCGAGAACGGCCGACCGTATCGGCGACCTGTTGATGAGTCATATTAAATTCATCAATCAATCGCTTTAATGCGCTGGATTCTTCCAGCGGGTTTAAATTTTCACGCTGAATATTTTCAATCAGCGAAACCGCAGCGGCAGTCTGGTCATCAAAACTTTTAATAACAGCAGGAATCTTTGATAAACCCGCCTTTTGTGTTGCCCGCCAGCGCCGCTCGCCGGCAACAATCTCAAAACGTCCTTTGCCATTTAAACCGGATTTTTCTCGCACCACGATGGGCTGAACCACGCCCTGACTGGAAATGGAATCGGCCAATTCCTGCAAGGATTCTTCATCAAAATGCTCGCGAGGCTGCCACGGACCTCGTTCAATCAGATCAACATCGATATTACGCAACTCATTTTCAGTTTTTGCCTGCATCATGGACTCAACGTCACTGTTACCCAATAATGCGGTTAAACCGCGACCTAAGCCTTTTTTCTTTACCACCATGTTTTAAAACCTGTTTTCTAAAGTTGTAGGCCTGCTTAAGCGATAGCGTAGCAGGCAATAACCACCAAAATCATATGTAGATTGCCTGTTACGCTATCGTTTAAGCAGACCTACGACCCAATGCTAGTAAGTATAAGGATGTGATAAGTTTTGTAGGTTGCCAGATTAACAGTGCTGGCGATAGCGTAATCCAACAATCAATGGCTTAATGTTAACAATTGTCGGGTTACGTTTCACTAACCCGACCTACGACTCCATGTTTTCCTTAACTTACTGACATTGGGGAGGGGCTGACTAAAAACACCTTAAGCCAGTGATGCTGCCGCTCGATCTCGTTACCACGCACTGCGTGGTAATGCAGTGATTAACGCACCAGCGTTAACAGCTTATCACCTTAGCCTACTATTTTTATGCGTTGATACAACGCTGGTGCGTTTGCTACTACGTTCCCACGCAGTGCGTGGGAACGAGGTCAAAATATGATTTACTTCTTAAGTCAATGGCAGTGACGCAGAGCGTGGGAACGAGATAAACACTTACATTTTTAAAGCCTGACTAAGCCAGCGATGCTGCCGCCTTGGCACGACTTTCACGCCGTAACATTTCACCGGCCAGTGATAAATAAGCCAGCGCACCACGAGATGTTTTTTCATATAACAGGGCTGGCAAACCATAACTTGGCGCTTCTGCCAGCCGTACGTTACGCGGCACAATGGTGCGATATACGCGATCACCAAAATGCTCAATTAATTGTGCAGAAACATCATTCGCCAGGGTATTACGGGTATCAAACATAGTCCGCAGCAAACCTTCAATTTTTAAATCGGGATTAACGCTTGAGCGCACCTGCTCAATTGTTTCCATTAATGCGGTCAGACCTTCCAGCGCGTAATATTCACACTGCATGGGAATAA
>CAZALW010000463.1:0-2161 GCA_964485705.1 uncultured Thiotrichaceae bacterium | reverse complement strand
ACTTTTTTATAATTTGTTGTTGCAAAATCGGTGGAGTCCATATACGAGATGACAGCTGGTTTTATCGGTATTTTCTATTCTCTATTCACTGTAGTATAGCCAAAATACTTCAACTACAGCGGTACTACAAATGTTATGGATTAAAGCCTTCCATATTATATCCATGGTGACCTGGTTTGCCGGCCTGTTCTATCTGCCACGCCTGTTTGTTTACCATAGCGACGCAAAAGACGAAACCAGCAACCAACGCTTTAAAATTATGGAAAGAAAACTGTTTTATGGTATCGCCACCCCGAGTGCGATAATCACTATCGTGCTGGGCTTCTGGTTAATTCACATAATGAGTTACGCTCTGCTTTACAGCTTGTGGTTGCAGGTCAAATTGGTGCTTGTCGCCGTATTGGTGATTTACCATATGTATTGCGGAAAACTGCTCAACGATTTCAAAAACGATAACAATCAGCATAACCATGTATGGTATCGCTGGTTTAATGAATTTCCGGTAATCATACTGATTGTGGTGATTTTACTGGTTGAACTACAGCCTCAATATTAATTACGAATTACTAATTACTAATTACGAATGACATTACGCATGTATTGTGGTTAATAAAGTGCTTACAAAAAGTGGGACGGTTAGTAAAAAAACTAAAACCTTGCAAAAACCGCCAAATTCGTAATTCGTAATTCGTAATTAGTAATTACTAAAACGCTCTAACTGACTTAACGCCTGCTTATATACCTTACGTTTAAAAGCAACAATTTCATCCACTGGCGTCCAGTAATCGACCCAGCGCCAACTGTCAAATTCCGGTCTGTCACTGCAACATAAATCAAAATCATTTTCACAACCGGTTAGCCGTAAATAAAACCATATCTGCTTTTGACCAATGCATAAGGGCTTTGATCGGCGGCGCAATAAATGGTCAGGAATACGATAACGCAACCAGTCATCTGTTTTACCCACAACCTCAACATGTTTGGCCAACAATCCTGTTTCTTCATGTAATTCACGGTACATGGCATCTTCAGGCGTTTCATTTGTATCGATACCACCCTGAGGAAACTGCCAGGCCTTTTGACCCGCTCGCCGCGCCCAAAAAACTTTACCCTCGCAATTACTCAGGATGATACCAACGTTTGCTCTAAAACCATTAGAATCAATCACTTGTTATCACCATCAGGCATGTCAACATCAACAGTTAAAACATACCATAAAAATTTTAATAATTAATAATAGCAGACTGGGAAAATATTTATATCAGAAAAATCAGTATGATATTAGATCTTTCTAATGTAAGGTTCAGTAATAAAATAATATTCTGCAAACAACTTTATAGATAAACATGGCTTTAGCTCTTTTTGACCTTGATAATACCTTACTTGCCGATGACAGCGACTTCCTGTGGGGCTGCTTCCTGGTGGAAAAAGGTTTAGTCGATAAATCGACTTACGATGCAGCAAACCAGCGTTTTTATGCAGAATATAAACAGGGTACGCTGGATATTTTTAAATTTCTTACGTTTTCGTTAAAACCATTAACCCAGTTTTCCATGCTGGAACTGAGTGTTTTGCACAGCGAGTTTATGGAAAAACACATCAAATCTGCAATGACAGCAAAAGGCATGGCGCAAATACAGCAACATCGAGATAAAGGTGATTTCGTTGTTATTATTACCGCGACCAATCGCTTTGTCACCGAACCCATAGCAAAAGCCTTTAGTGTTGACGCACTGATTGCAACCGAGCCGGAAATTATAAATGGCAGATACAGCGGACAGGTTGCCGGCACGCCCTGCTTTCAAGGAGGAAAAATAACGCGTTTAAACCAGTGGTTAATCAATACATCGCACGATTTGAAAGAAAGCACTTTTTACAGTGATTCACATAATGACCTTGCCTTGCTGGAGAAGGTCACGACACCGATTGCGGTTGATCCTGATGACGAATTAAAAGCCACTGCTTTGGCTAGAAACTGGGAAATATGCAGTTTTAGATAAACTGGGACGTGTTTTTTGTTGCTTTTTAAAATAGAGCTGCGTCAGTACCGTTATACATGCCGCTAGGAGCTTGTCCGAGAATAGAAATCGTAGCGAGGGGAAGCTGGTTTGAGTCAGATTTTTTCATTATTTGAGGCGAATATAGGTATATTTAACGAAAA
>CAZALW010000462.1:0-2179 GCA_964485705.1 uncultured Thiotrichaceae bacterium | reverse complement strand
GTATTGATAATTGATTTCCCGGTTGTCTGGCAATACCTGTTTTGTCACTCTACCAGCAAAAAAAGGAAAAGGGGTCGAAGGAAAAGGGGTCAAGTATCATATTGACGGCTTAGGATAAAGGTCAAGCAAAGGAGTCAATATGATACTTGACCCCTGTTTTTGCCCTGTTTTTCCTCTAGAACGCTATTACCCCAGTTGTCAGTTTTCACTCAGTGGGTGGTGTACTTGGTACGTGAATTCAAGGGTTAACTTCTTTTTAATGAAGCTGATATTATCCCAATAAACATTACACCAACACCAACCCAAACTACTATACTAGACAAAATATTTTTCATTCCACCTAGGTACTCAATATAGTAACCAACAACTATTATCATAAATCCAGTTGCAGATATTTTTATACCAGAACGCCCAACACCTAAAGAATCATTTGAATGATAAACAATTATGATTGTATGAAAAAGTGCTGCAAAGAAAAAACCAAACATTATCATTGGTTCATGGATATTCAAATTTTCACTAAGCAAAGCAAATACAAAACCTAGAAAAAAAATTACTATGCTAATATTTCTAAATAAACGCACAATAAAATTATTTTAATTTAAACATTTTGTACTTGTTATACATGCCTGAGATCCAGTTGCAAATCCACCGCCTACACCGCCTTTAAAACTACCGCTTACAGATGAACCGCCCGAACCAGCATCAACAGAACCACCAGCGAATGTTCCGCCACCTCCTTCTATAAACGCACCAGCAGAAATAGTATTTCCATCACAAAGACTACCATCCGATATGGTACCGCCAAATCCTGTACCAGCGAATGCACCTGGTCCAACTCTTCCACAGGTGGTTGTTACTAAGCATACTTTTCCTGATGCACTGTCATAACTTAACCCCATAAAAAAGCTACCACCAGCACCACCTGATTGAAATGAACCAGAAAACCCACCAGTTACAACTACTAAACCAGAAGGATCAACAAAATTAACAGGATCCCCCAAAACATACCCATAAAGATTTGTATCTCCCCCATTAAACTGAATAGGATCTTTTGCCGACCAACGCCCACTCCATGCATCATAATCCCGCGCACCAAATCTTGTCAGTTGCGTATGCTGGTCGTAAATTCCACCAGCAAAACCAAACGGCTGGAAGCCGGGGTTGGTATCGTTGGTGATGTTGCCCCATGTATCGTAGTCGATTCTTTGGGCGATGCTTCCATCTGCGGTGTTGACGACTAAACGTACACTGCCTAAATGATCGGATAGGATGCGGTAGGTATTTGTGCTTTTGACCATGTAGTCAGGTACATTGGTTTTTGTGCCGTAGATGAACCTGCTTACTATGTTATTACTTCCATCGAGTTCAGCTATCGGGTTAAGCTGGTCTTTGTAGAGCAAGCCTTGTGTTAATGTGCCATTAACTTTCTTACCAATTCTGCGGTTTTGTCCGTCAATAACATAATCTATAATGGTTCCATCGGCTAATGTTGCCTGTCTTAAATTACCTAAAACATCATATTGATAATTCGTAGTCTGGCTGGCTTCGGTTTTTGATAACAACTCACCATTGGCAGTGTATTGATAACCTGTGCCTGCATAATTGGTCAATCTGTCCTGACTATCATAGCTACCTACTAACGCACCGTTGATGTGAGTGCGGTTACCGTTGGTATCATAGGTATAACTGGTGGTGATGGCACCAGTAGTCTCTGAGATTAACCGTCCAGCCAGGTCATAGCTGTAATCTGTTGTTGCAGTAATACCAGCAATAGTTTCTACCTTTTGCGTAATACGTCCCAGTTTGTCTCTGGTGTAACTGGTATTAAACAGACTGGTCGTAGTGTAACTGGCATCAAAAGTAGCCAGTTCAGCAAAACCGTTGTAGCTTCTTGTTGTAACCAGATTGCCTAATGTTGTGCCGTTTATTATCCCTGCTTTCTGGGTTTCTCTGGATATATTGAGACTGCCAGCCATGGTTAACAGGTTGTCGTTGTCATAGGCAAAGTTGATGGTATTTGCACCATTGATACTTCTACTGGTAATACGAAAATCGTTGTCATAAGCCTTATCAATACTACCTATCACTGTACCAGTCCAGTTTTTACTGGTAGTTAGGAATCCATCATAGGTGTAATTGAGTACGCCCAAATCTGGTGCTGTAATGCTGGATAGCT
>CAZALW010000461.1:0-2192 GCA_964485705.1 uncultured Thiotrichaceae bacterium | reverse complement strand
AGCCTACCATTAGGTAGGTGGAGTCCATACATCGACCAGAGGGAGAGATCTTGTTCTACTGCGGTATAAGATCTCTCCCTCTGGTTATGATAACCTAAGTCATAATAAGCCAAAGGAGCTGTTTAACATGTGTGCCGCTAAAGCAATCGAACATTATACTTATGATGACTACTGTCGTTGGGAAGGAAAATGGGAACTCATAGAAGGAGTTCCAATGGCAATGACACCATCGCCAGTGATAAAGCATCAAGCCATATCGGCCAATATCTTATTTGAGCTAAAAAAGTCAATTGGGGATTGTGATAGATGCCTGGTATTAGCAGAAGAAGACTGGAAAATTAGTCATGATACGGTTTTAAAACCTGATGTGGTTTTAATCTGCGATGAGCCAAATGATAAATACATCACAAAAGCACCGGAAGTTGTCGTAGAGGTGGTGAGTAAAACCACAGCCAAACGGGATGAGGTTTTTAAATTTGAAATATACGAAAAAGAACATGTTCCATACTACATAATTGTGTATCCAGATGATTGCAAGGCCAAACTCTATAAATTAGAAAATAACAAATACTCAAAGCAGGGCGACTTTTCTAAAGAAACATATAATTTTGAAGATTTAACCTGTGCGGTGAAAATAAATTTTGATACTGTGTTCAAGCTGTTTAGGCAATGAATAAAAGGACTCAAAATCAAACATGCCTCAATATAAGGGGTGGTTTTGTTAAAAGTTACCTTGAATTAAGTTATGTGTTCTGTAATTCAGATTAATTTTACTCTGACCCCGATTGTTTTCCGATTGTTTAAATAACGTCTACACTACAGCCATAGTTTTTAGACGCAGAAAAGTGATCTGCAATCAGAATAAATACGTAGGAAGCGAGGTTCTAAACGTAACAATGTTAGATAAAACAATCTGTGTCATTGGCTTAGGCTATATCGGCCTGCCAACCGCATCACTACCCGGTACAAAAGGCTTTCAGGTTTGTGGTGTGGATGTGTCTGAGCATGAGTCAAGTGACTTGACTTCTTTTTTCTTTAAATGTGTTAAGTCAAGACTTGACCCCCGTTTCGCCTTTAATGTGTTAAGTCAAGATTTGACCCCCATTTTGTAAGTCAAGATTTGCCCCCCATTTGCCCTGAAGACAACGATATAGATTGGGAGAGTTTGTTTAAAGCGTCAATATGATACTTGACCCCTTTTTTTAAAGCGTCAATATGATACTTGACCCCTTTTACTCTTAAAGCGTCAATATGATACTTGACCCCTTTTATCTTTTGCCATCGCGATTTTGATAACAGGCATTAGTGGCATTATTATTGATATGGGTATTGTGAAGCAAGTGACAGCATTGCAAGCCACGCACGAGAAGTATATACTGTAATATATATTATTTGGAGAATATCATGATAGAGACTCGTACTGTAAAGCTATTCAAGAACGGTGCAAGCCAGGCTGTGCGGTTACCGGCAGGGTTTAGATTTGAAGGAAAGGAAGTCTATGCCACACGCGACGACCAAACTGGTGACGTTGTTTTGTCTACTCGCCCTGGAGCCAAAGGGTGGTCAGATTTTTTTTCATTAATGCACAGTATTGACGTTCCAGATGATTTTATGTCTGAAAGACCGATGAACACACCGCCTGGCGAACAAAACTTATTTGAGGACACGCAATGACGGTTGTGCTTCATCTTCTCGATACGGATATTTCAAGTTACATAATTAAAGGGCGATCACCAGAAATTGAAGAGAGATTGGCAGCAGTGCCACCTGACCGAGTATGTGTGTCTGCAATTACTCAGGCCGAACTTCTTTATGGGCTAAAGCGTCTACCGTCAAATCATCGGTTACACGTTGGAGTACGCCAATATTTAAAGATTGTACGTGCGCTGGCGTGGGATGTTGAGGCTGCCGGTTATTACGCAGACATTCGTCATCAACTTACCACGCAAGGACGAGTTATCGGCGAAATGGACATGATGATCGCATCACACGCGCTAGCCATCGGTGCTATTCTAGTCACAAATAACACAAGGCATTTTGAACGCATCGACGCGCCGCTGTTGTTGGAGAATTGGAATGATGCTGGATAATAGGGTGTTCCTACAATGGTTAGCTTGACTCCGCAGTTACTTAATATCCACCCCTTAATCCAAATGACAGTCTATAATAGACAATAGCTTTTCAGCCATTAA
>CAZALW010000460.1:0-2208 GCA_964485705.1 uncultured Thiotrichaceae bacterium | reverse complement strand
CTAACAATTGCATAAACGCGGACGGCAAAAAGCGCCGCCGGTTATGCTGAGCGTTGAAGTTGTAGAAAAACCCTAATTTGATATGTTATTAAAATGCGAAGCGATATAAGCGATTAAAAAATATTTAGTTAATCACAGAATGTGATTAACTAAAAAGCTATGCATACAGCTTTATACTATGTTGAAATCAAAGTGATATATAGACTTAAGCTTTTATGCTTTTTTTCAAAACTGCTTAAATTCGACAATTTTGGGGTTTTTCTACAGACTCGTTAGGTTTTACAAGGTAAGTTGTTATCTTGGTTTTTTAAATTTATCAACAAAATAAACATCAGTAGCCGCGTCAAAACATTAATTCATGTTATCCATAACGAGGTGGTTTTGGTGTAGTATTATGGCAACGGCTAATTATTAATACTGGTTTGTTACCGCTGTATACAAAAAGTATGTGTGTTACAAAATGAATCACGGCATCAGACAATTCAGTGCTTACATAAAAGTTACACACGCTGATAGTAGTGCCAAACTTAAACAGGTAGTAACAATAAGCAGAGTGCTTAATCACTTTTATTACTCCGCTTTTACCTTTTTTTGGCTGTCACCATTAACATTATACAGAGCAACAAAAAAAGCTAAACTCAATAAAATCATGGTCAACGTAAGCGCCTACATTAACCTAACAATTGCATGCAACGGAACGCAAAAAAGCGTCACGTTTTTTGCTGTCGCAAAAACCGCGCCCTTTTTTGCGTCCGCTGATGCCAAGCGTTAGGCTTCTGTCACACGAAGTACCCTTTGATAGTCCAACTATGGAAGAACCGCGATTTTCGAGGTTCAACAATAACTCCATAGGAGAGCTATTATGAAAAACTTTGATATACAGGGTGTTGATTTGGATGTGCCTAAAAGCGAGGCATTTACGTTCATTGCTGATCCAAATAACTTGCCGAAATGGACAAATGCTTTTACATCTATAAATCAGGGGAAAGCTGTAATGCAAACCCCTGAAGGGGAAGTTGAAATCGACCTTGAGGTACAAGCATCCGCTGATCATGGGTCGGTTGACTGGCGAATGACATTTCCTGATCAGAGTGTAGCGACAGCCTTTTCGCGAATTGTAGAAGCCGACCAAGACCATTGTGTTTATGGTTTTATTCTTATGCCGCCGCCTGTACCTCTTGAAGAGATTGAAGGTGCATTGGAAACCCAGTCTCAAATACTTGAAAAAGAACTCAGAAAACTGAAAGAGTTACTAGAAGACAATGAATGAAAACGTAACCCCAAAGGTGCAGTGTTTAGAAGCTGAGGTTGCTTTAGCCAAAGCAGGAAATCGAAAATCACTGGAGGCAGTGGTGCGTGCTATACAAAAAGACGTATATGGAATTGCTCTACGTTTCCTGTGGCACCCTCAAGACGCAGAAGATGCCACGCAAGAAATTCTTATCAAGGTAATTACTAATCTGGGCGGATTTCGAGGTGAAAGTGGCTTTAAAACATGGGTATATCGAATAGCCTCTAATACATTGCTAACCCTGAAAAAAAAGAGAATGGAAAAGCAAGCGATGACATTCGACGAGTTCTCTGAAGATCTATCTCAAGGCATATCCAGTACCGCTATACACATAGAGTGTGATCTTGATGAGAAACTTCTATTAGAGGAAGTGAAAGTAGGCTGCACATTGGCAATGCTTATGTGTTTAGATCGTAAACATCGCTTAGCCTATATTCTCGGAGAAATAGTTGAGTTAGACCATTGTGAAGCAGCTATAGTTCTAGAAATACCCCAAGCGACCTTTAGAAAACAATTGTCACGAGCACGGCAACGTATCTTATCAGTCATGACCTCTAAATGCGGGTTGGTTAATCCTAAAAATATATGTAGATGCAGAAAGCGCGTTTATGCCGCTGTACACCTTGGTCGCATTAGTCCTGATAATTTGCTATTTGCACACTCTTTATTGAAAGCTAAGCGCTTTCCGCCAATACTTGATAAAATTAGACAGCTTGAGGATACCCGCCGTGTAGCTGCTTTGTATAGGTCGCATTCAATGCCTACTCCATCACAGGAATTTGTCTCTTGGTTAAGGAAGGTAATCATGGAAATAAAAACACCAGATTCTGAATTCATGACATGAATAAATTTAAAAAAATGCCTAACGAACAAGGATAGATTGTGAGAGCGAAGCGAACCACAATCTTATCCTGTTG
>CAZALW010000459.1:0-2222 GCA_964485705.1 uncultured Thiotrichaceae bacterium | reverse complement strand
CGAAGTAAAAAGTTTACCGCCTGCTGCTCAGACATGCCTTGCATATATGCTGCCAGCTGTTTTTGTAAAGGTGTCGCTGTTACTTTATATACACCGGAAGAAAAATAAAGACCCAGGTTTAACTGTGGATAGGTTCTGAAAAATGCAATTCGTCCACGATCATAGCTCACTTTAATGTTGTATTGTGTCTCTTCAAAACTAAAGGACAAATGCCGGTGTTCCGGCTGGCCGCTGGATGCCACAACAGGAGTAACTCTCATGTCAAAAGCTTTTGTGGCTCCGGGATATTCACCCTTGTAAGTATAAACCTGACCTGGTTTACGCCTGATACCATCAAATGTCACGGCGTAATATCGCTTTCCACTAAAGGTGAAATAGCTAACCTCAAACATTTCTTGCGTCGATGTCACCAGTAAGTAAATTGTAGTTTTGTTATAAGCAATACGTGCCTGATAGCCAGATTTTGTTAACAGGAACCAGCTTAACAAAACACTTTCATTTTTGTGATTGTTGTTTATTTCAAGGGTCAGCTTGTTTATCAATAAAGCGTAAGCCCAATCATTTAGTTGCAATGATTTTTTCTGTATTGCCAGTTGCTTTAACAAGCCATTATAATCACTGCGGCTCAAGACAGACCAGTAATGACTTATTGCTTCATTATTAATGTTTGATGCCAACTTTTGCTTTAAGCCAGGCTCATAATAAAAACGTATTTGTTTACCATAAAAATCGATATTTATCGGTCTTCCCTGAGAAGATATAGGAGGATCCAGCACCAACAGTTTTTTTGTTGGCTCAGGCTCTGGCACCGTTACGACAACAGGTCGCACAGCAGCAGGCCGGCGAACAGGTTTTAATACCACAGGCTCAGTTTTTGCCACTGGCATCACATCCGGCTTTGGCACTTCGTCTCGCACATTGCCCTTAACTATATCAACAGCCTGCCACTGCGCTTTTAAAAAAGCAGTGAATTCTTTATCGCGCTTATCTTTATATGCCTTAAATTCTTTTTGTTGCGCGCTTACACCAGCTGATTGCTGCTGCATCCACTGCTGAAAATCGTCACTGGCATAAACAAAAGAAACGCCCAGCAATAAACACAAGCCTAATCCAACTAAAACATACTTTTTAATATTCATTACTATTCCCTAACAGTTTTGCTCACACCACACTGACACCATTATTCCTGTAGCAAATATAGCCAATACCATTTCTCCAACGAGCTGTGCGCGCATGAAAAACCCATATCGAAAGGATGCACGGATGTGCCGTTTACGGATCTAAGGATAGACACAACCGCACTGCCTTCCATGGCTCCATGCGGAATACCGTCCATTCCTGGAGTAGTGGCACACGGATGTGCCGTTTACGGATCAAAGGATGGACACAAAAAAACCGGCAGCCGAGTAATCGGAAACCGGCTCTTATCTTTAGATATGCCCTTTAACCACAAACCAGGATAACAGATTTACTGCTTCATATTTGCAATCGATGCTGCCAGCTCATCCTGACCTTTTTGCGCTTTAAATTGTTGCCATAAGGCACTGTCATTATTCATGCTGGTCTTTAGTGCATTTTGTGTCGCTGTTGCAGCAATGGAGATGTCCATGCCCAGCAACACATATAAAGTGCCGTTTGGACTTGTGCGTGTTTTATATATTTTAGTGCCAACCAGGGTTTCGTCAGTAATTTGTTTTGTCACCGAGGTATTTACTTTATCAACTGTTTCCGCATCAGCCGCTCCTGTGGTTTCAGCATACTGTTTTATCATATTTTGCACATGCACTTTCATTGACTGTGCCAGTTGCACACGAGCATCGGTTGCCGCCATGCTTTTCATAAAACTATGACCTGCTGCTGATTTTTCAGCCACGCCGACTGCAGAAACGGTAATACCCGCTACCGGTTCATCGCAAACCCAACCAGGTGCAGAAATAGACGGTGAGTCCGGGAACACACAGTCAGGTGCCGCCTGCTTAATATCATCAGATCCGCTACAACCTGACAGCACCAATACCATGGTGACTAAACCTGTTGCCATTAAACTTTTTTTTATTTTCATGCCATCATCTCCCCTATACGACTATTTTGCATTTCAGGCTAGGAGCTTGTCCGAGAATAGAAATCGTAGCGAGGGGAAGCTGATTTGAGTCAGATTTTTTCATTATTTGAGGCGAATATAGGTATATTTAACGAAAATAATGGAAGAATCTGTCCAAACT
>CAZALW010000458.1:0-2231 GCA_964485705.1 uncultured Thiotrichaceae bacterium | reverse complement strand
TTGCGTTCTTCGCGGACTATTTCTTTTGATTTTGAATATTCGCTAATGACCGAACCCGGCCTTTTGACAAAAGATGTTTTTCTTATCTAATTAATTTTACATAATGCGATTTAACAATCTTAACGACTGGCTAAGCTGGCAGGAAAGTCTCAATCCCAAAGAGATTGATTTAGGCCTCGACCGTGTCAGCCGTGTGTTAGTGCAAGCCGGTTTATCTTCATCATTTAACTGCCCATTAATCACCGTTGCTGGCACCAATGGCAAAGGCTCCGTTGTTGCCATGTTGGAAGCGATGGCAATATCAGCTGGCTTAAACGTTTGTAGTTACACCTCACCCCATATATTCAAGTATAACGAACGTATTAAAGTAAACGGGCAGCCAATTGATGATGAAGCGCTGTGTGCTGCATTTGAACGTTTGGATCAGGCGCGTGGTGATAGCCAGTTAACCTACTTTGAGTTCGGCACACTGGCTGCTATTGACCTGTTTTTTAAACAAAAACCAGATCTTATTATCCTGGAAGTTGGGCTGGGAGGCAGGCTGGATGCAGTCAATATTATGGACAGTGATGTTAGCGTATTAACCTCAGTGGCAATCGACCATGTAGAGTGGCTGGGAGATAATCGAGAATCCATTGGTTATGAAAAAGCCGGTGTTTTTCGTGTCGGCAAAGCGGTGATTTGTGGGGAACCTGATGTACCGCTGAGTGTCGTTGCGCGGGCAGAAGAACTGCACTGCGAGTTCATCAGAATAGGTCGTGATTATGATGTTAATATAAATTTTGAGAATGCACATTGGGATTTGACAAGCTATTATTCAGATTTACTTGATTTGCCCAAACCCTGTTTGACCGGTGAGTTTCAATATTTAAATGCAGCCACTGCAGTACTGGCTTTGCAGGCACTACAGGCAAAGAAATTGTTGCCTGGTGTACAGCCTGGAGCGCAATCAACAAACCATTTTAGTGTGGTAATAGCCGATGCTTTAAAAAAAATAAAATTGCCAGGACGTTTTCAACAAATCCATACACGACCATCGGTTATTGTTGATGTCGCGCATAACTTGCAAGCGGCAAAGGCGTTGGCTTCACAATTAAAACTCAGTGAAAACACCACATTCAGAACCTGGGCAATTGTAGCGATGTTGTCAGATAAGGATATAAAAGGTGTGATGACAAGTGTGTCAACAGAAATTGATAACTGGTGTTTTGCCGGACTGGAAAACACAACACGCGGTTTGTCTGTGCAGGCATTAATCGAAAATTTGCCTGATCACTTTATACGTGATTATTCTATACGTGATCATTTTATTAAAGCACCAAATCAGAATAATCAGTGTAAAATGTTATCCGATACTGTGCTGTCAGCAAAATCAGTTCAGCAGGCCTGTGCTTTGGTATTGTCAAAAGCAACTAAAAATGACCGCATTATTATATTTGGTTCGTTTTACACGGTTGCCGAAGCGATGGGGTTTTTCTCAGAGATGAAGGTAAAAGTCGGGACAAAAGTTGTGGAGTCTATAAAAGATGACTTTAAAATGGGGTTTGTAAAATAAATGGAAACACAATTACAGCAACGTGTTGTGGGTGCCATTGTGCTGGTAACGCTGGGTGTTATTTTTATACCGGCACTGCTGGATGGTTCCGGTTATAAATCCAGGCAGATAGAAGATATTAAAATCAGGGAAAAACCTGAATTTCCACCATTAACACAAAAAAGACTTGAAGCTATACCGACACCATTAGAAAAAATCGAAATACAGCAGGATGCCGCGCTTCAGTCAGACCCGAAAAAACCGCATAAAAAAGTGATTAAATCGTTTGCCTTACAGGTCGGCACTTTCAGTAGTAATGAGAACGCCGAAAATTTTCGCAATACATTGAGAAAAGCCGGTTATGCCGCCTTTGTTCAAAAGTCGCAGTCCAATGTAAAAGCCAGGTATAAGGTAAAAGTGGGGCCGGAACTGGAGCGTAGCATATTGGATAAATGGAAAAAAGATCTAAGGAAGTCCCATAAAATTGATGCTTATGTGGTTAATCATCCATAACCCTAACGCTTAAAAGCGTACCTGATTAGCCACAAAAGACAGCCAGGTTACATTTTTTAGCTCGTAAGCTTATTACCTAGATCCTGCAAGTGCTTGCACATATATAGCGCAAGCTCTTGATTCGTATACCAAATTTTAATTCTTCGGGAATATCAATAAGTATTCCACTCGAATTAAAATTGCT
>CAZALW010000457.1:0-2241 GCA_964485705.1 uncultured Thiotrichaceae bacterium | reverse complement strand
GAGTCGAAACAGATAGAGATTTTTGACTTTGTGGAGTACCTAAAACAAAAATCAGAGAAGGAAACAGATAAAATCTGGTCTAATTTATCAGTTGCATCCGCAATGCGAGGAATGGAATCTGAGGAATCACCTTACTCACAAACCGATCTTAAGGAAATTTATTGATGATCTCGGAAGGGCAGGTCGTACTTTTTAAATTTCCGCAAACCGATCAAGAGGAAGGAAAACTGCGTCCTGCCCTTGTTCTTAGGATGTTACCTGGAAAATATGATGATTGGCTCATTTGTATGATTTCTACTCAACTACATTGTTACACTCCGGGTATTGATGAAAAAATCACTCCAGATGATCAAGACTTTCAGAAATCTGGTCTAAAGTTACCAAGTACCATCCGAGTTAGCAGGCTCGCAGTTGTGGAGGCAGGCATTTTTCTTGGTAGATTGGGGCAAATTGAGAATGCGCGACTTATTAGATTGAAAAATAATCTTTGCAAGTGGATTCAAAGCGCATAACAAGCCCACTTTTTCAGGATAGGTTGTCGTTTATAAATAATAAAGCGAGAAGATAAGTTTTTTGACAAACTAATGAGGTGAGCTGGGGTATTATGAGGAAAGTAATTTGACTTCTTTATCCTTAAAGCGTCAATATGATACTTGACCCCTTTTTGCTTCTTCAACTCGCTGGCTATGCGTGTACCACTTGCAATTGAAGACCAGAGTAAGCGAAACTAAAGATAAGTTGCATAGTTTTTCAGTCATCCTGAGGAAGCCGAAGGATCTTGCCTGGCCACCTAAAAACCTCCCCTTAATCTAAATGACAGTCTATACTACAGCCATAGTTTTTCAGATACAGAAAAAGCAACTGGGAAAACAAATAAATCCGTATAAAGGGAGTTATAAAAGTAACAATGCTAGATAAAATAATCTGTGTTATTGGTTTAGGTTACACCGGTCTGCCAACAGCATCGCTACTCGGTACAAAAGGCTTTCAGGTTTGTGGTGTGGATGTGTCTGAGCATGAGGCAAGTGAATTGACTTCTTTTTTCTTTAAATGTGTTAAGTCAAGATTTGACCCCCATTTTCCTTTGATTGGACCCCATTGATTGACTCCATTGATTAGAAAGCCCCATATATGGGTATGTGTGTAGTAGTTTGACAGAGGATATCGATAGAGGTACAGTTGTACCACTATCTAATCGATGAGGCTTAAACAATGAGAGCAGTAACGGTTTCTCCTAAATTTCAAGTGGTAATCCCTAAAGAAGTGCGAGATTCAATGGGGATAGTTTCAGGTCAAAAAATACAAATGCTGACCTACCGCAATCGTATAGAACTGATTCCTATCAAACCAATGAAAAAAATGAAAGGATTTTTAAAGGGAATTGATAGCGAAGTAAAACGCGATAAAGATCGCATATGAACGTCATAGATTCCTCTGCATGGCTGTCTTATTTTGCAGATGACATTAATGCGAAAATATTTTCACGACCTATAGAAGACATTGACAAATTGATTGTTCCAAGCATTACTATTACCGAAGTTTTTAAATGTGTTTTGCGTCAACGAGGCGAAGATATGGCATTAGAAGCTATCGCTCACATGGAGCAGGGAAAGATCGTTGCATTGGATGAAACTTTGGCTATCGGTGCAGCCCAGTATGGTGTTGAATATAAATTGCCATTGGCAGATAGCATAATTTACGCAACAGCAAAAAAATTTGATGCATTAATTTGGACTCAAGATATTGACTTTAAAGGACTTGAAGGTATCAGGTATTATTCAAAGCAAAAAATCACATAACAGTATTCCTTATGCTTTAGTCTGTCTTTATTTTTTATTATGCGTATGGAAGGCGCGGCGGCGGGGCAGGTTGGTGTGGGGAATGAAGCACAACAAATTGCCACCCGCAAATGCCGGAATCCACAAACACCCGATTAACTGTTAGGCGACAATTAACCGTACATCACTTGCAATTGAAAACCAGACTAAACGCAAACAAAGATAAATCTGACCGTTTTATTGTCACCCAGAGCGAAGTCGAAGGGCTAAATATCCACCCCTTAATCTAAATGACAGTCTATAATATGCAACAGCTTTTCAGCCATTAAAAATAAAATAAAAGACAAGAAAATTCGTAGGAAGCGAGGTTCTAAACGTAAAATGTTAGATAAAATAATCTGTGTTATTGGTTTAGGTTACATCGGTCTGCCAACAGCATCACTACTCGGTACAAAAGGTTTTC
>CAZALW010000456.1:0-2243 GCA_964485705.1 uncultured Thiotrichaceae bacterium | reverse complement strand
CTTAGCGGCCAGTTGCTTAGCTGCATGGGCAGCTCGCATCTTCTTGTCTTCTTCTATAATTTTATTGACTGCTGCCGTCATTGGTGCCCAGCCGTACCAGTGCATGTAATCATTACTGGCATGGAAAGCACCCTGGAAGGTACGTTGTCGATACTGCAGGAAGATCAGATAGAGTTCCTGTTCAACTTTGGTTTTGACATTATAGTACTGCAACAGGTCAGGTGCATATTTCCAGCCCTCAGGCTTGGTTAATAGGCCATCTGTATAAAGCGCATTTACCACACCAATGGCTTTTGCAAACAATGCATCAGACTCTCTCAAAATGGTATCAGATGCGACCATGTGCTCAGTAACAAAACCCATAGAGTGACATTTATTACAGTTTTCTTTCATCTTGACGCGAAGCTCATTGAACTCTTCAGGCCCTCTGGCAACCTGCGCCTGTAAAACAAGCTCTACAAATCGTTCAGTGGGCTGGAAATCAGCATCCAGTACTCCGCTAGCCTGCAAAATGATGGCACGATTCAGTGTCCAGGTCGGATCATCATCCAGATCGATGTAGTTACCTGATGGTAGCGCAGCCGCCAGACTGGTTAACTGTTTCTCCAACGAGGGTGCAACCTCAATCAAAGCCAGTACATTTTCTTTAGTTGGTATGCGTAAGCCAAGGAAACCCCATGGCGTTTTAACTGCATGATCACCTTCCTGCAGATGACAGCTTTGGCAGGTTGGTGCTCGTGCACCTTCTTCATGACCCTCAATCGCCCAGACTATGCCATGTTTGGCTGATGAGTACATTTCCCACTGCGGATGATCAAATCCCATGTGACAATTGGAACAGGCACGCGGATCCTGAGCTTCAGATTTTTTAAAGGTATGCCTGGTATGGCAGGCATCACACTGCGTATTGCCATAACGGTATGCGGCTTCCGCCTCACCATCATCTAATTTCACATCACCCATGTTTCCATCAGTAACGCCAAGCAGGCCTTTCTTGCCAATTTTATGACAACCTGCACAGCCTCGGTAACTCTCCTTGACTGCACCTGGCTGACCATGCCAGCCAATCTGTGATCTCATGGCTAACCAGGCAAGATCGTGTTTACCATCTTTATGTTGTCGCAACTGCTTTTTATGACATTCACCACATACCTCTGCATTCGGCATGGTGGCCTCTTTCCAGTCATCCATTTCGGTATGTTCTTCACCGTGACAACTCGAACAGAACACCAGGTCTTCTTTATTTTTTGGTGATGCATGTGGACTATCAAGGTGTTGCTTAACAACGCCAGGTGTCACATTAACGTGACAACCAACACAATCGCCATTTAATGCCTGTTCCGGCTCAAATTGTTTAACAGCGGATTCAGCGGCATGACCTGTTGACGATATAATCAGCAGCAGAGCCATTCCCAGTAGAATTTTAGTGAAATAATGGTTTTTTATCATTTTAAATCTCTCTAAAAGAAAAATTGACAGACGATTAAGCACAATTGGAACTAACATCATTGAAAGTAGCAATGGCACAGGCATGTGAGTGTATTACTAACATTGAAGAAAAAAACTAATCTCGATTAGGATCAGCAAATAATTCAGTAAAAACTATTCTTATCGATACAAAATTTGAAAGAATAGTAGATATAATCAATATAAACACATTATTCCTATATATCTATTAATTATTCAATGACTTATGAATAATAATAATAACGATTATCATTCATAATAACAGGCCATTTTTACTTTGCTGAAATACAACAACAGTGTTGATTAAAACTTAACTCAGGTTTAATATCGGGGCACGATATGCATAACAAAACCACACAACACAAACCTCTAATTGATGATTTTGGTCGTCAAATAGAGTATCTGCGCCTTTCAGTAACGGACAAATGCAACCTGCGCTGTTTCTACTGCATGCCTAAAGGTTTCAAAGACTTTGAGCAGCCTGAGCACTGGCTTACTTTTGATGAGATTGAGCGTGTTATAAAAGCCTTCACCGAACTGGGTGTCTCACGTATCAGACTTACCGGTGGCGAACCACTGGTCAGAAAAAACATCACTGAACTATCACAACGTCTTACCGCCCTGCCCGGTTTAAATGATTTATCACTCAGCACCAACGCGGTATTACTCGATAAACACGCCCATGCCTTATATGATGCTGGTGTATCAAGAATCAATGTCAGCCTCGACAGTTTACAAGCTGAACGATTTAAAAAGATTACCGGCGGCGAGTTACA